>CANHSW010000152.1 GCA_947463165.1 Cyanobacteriota bacterium | reverse complement strand
TTCCCTCAGAGCCCATCTGGCGCGGCCAGACGATGGGCAACGATTTCGCCATCTTTGAAATCAGCCAGCCAGAGACGGGGCTGCCCCTCTATTTGGTGGGCCATCCGGTCTTCGATGGCGAACGCATCTACGGCGGCGAGGACGAGGACTGGCGCTTCACCTTCTTCGCCAGTGCCGTGGCCGAATTTGCCTGGAACCACTGGAAGCCCCAGGTGCTGCATTGCCATGACTGGCACACCGGCATGATTCCTGTGTGGATGCATCAAGATCCGGAGATCAGCACAGTTTTCACGATTCACAACCTCAAGTACCAGGGCCCCTGGCGCTGGAAGCTGGATCGGATGACCTGGTGCCCCTGGTACATGCAAGGGGACCACACCATGGCGGCGGCACTGCTATATGCCGATCGGGTGAATGCCGTTTCTCCAACCTACGCCGCCGAGATCCGCACTCGCGAGTATGGTGAGCAACTGGATGGATTGCTTAATTTTATTAGCGGCAAATTGCGGGGCATAGTCAATGGTATTGATACGGAGGCCTGGAACCCGGCTACCGATATCACCCTGCCCGCCAAGTTTTCGGCCACCGACCTGGCTCCAAGGGCGATCAACAAGCGAGCTTTACAGGAGCGGATGGGGCTAGAGGTAAAGCCTAAAAGCTATCTCATGGGCATGGTCAGTCGGCTGGTGGATCAAAAGGGCGTGGATCTGTTGCTACAGGTGGCAGATCGGGTTTTGGCCTATACCGACAGCCAGATTGTGGTGCTAGGCACTGGAGATCGCACCTACGAATCGGGGCTCTGGCAGATGGCGGCTCGCCATCCCGGCCGCTTCGCTGTCTTCCTCACCTATGACGATGCCCTATCACGGCTTATCTACGCCGGCAGTGATGCCTTCTTGATGCCCAGCCGCTTTGAGCCCTGTGGCATTAGTCAGATGCTGGCCATGCGCTACGGCTCAATTCCGGTGGTGCGCATGGTGGGCGGCTTGGTGGATACGGTGCCGCCCAATGATCCAGCGGCGGAAGGGGGCAAAGGTAGCGGATGCGGCTATGGCTTTGATCGCTATGAGCCGATCGATTTCTACACCACAATCGTGCGCTCCTGGGAGGCCTATCGCAATCCAACCAGCTGGGCCCAGCTGCAGCAGCGCGCCATGTCCGTCGATTTCAGCTGGAGTCGTTCCGCCCTGGCCTATGACGAGATGTATCGCGATGTCTGTGGCGTGAAGGAACCCACCCCTGAAGCGGCCGATGTGCAGCGCTTCTCCCAGGGCCAAGATGCCGACCCCAGCCGGCGCGGGCTGTCCAGCCTATGGAGACCGCGCAACCAAACCTGAATGGGTATGGACAGCAAATGTTTTCCAGCGGCCGCTTAAGGGCACCTCGACAAAACCGGCTTAGCCCTGCATCAGCGCGTGAGACTCCTTTCGCGACAGGTGCAGATGGCAGCGGCTGCGAGGCCGGTGGCGATTTTTAAAGCTGCCCTTAATGACCAGCCAAGCCGAACGTCCCAACCAAGCCGCAATTGCCAATCAGGCCGCAATTGCCAATCAAGCTGAAATAGCTAATCAAGCTGGAATAACCAATCAAGCCGAAATGGCCAACCAACCGCGAACAGCCATCCAAACCTATAAGACTTCTCAAATCTGAATCGACGAATAAGCCTGAACAAGATGGCGGCAGACCCTCCCCGGTTTGGCTACGGCCCTGAGCGGTCCGGGGCTCCGCTACCGGCGCCTTATCAGGATCCCTTTTCCCGGCTGGGAGAGGATCTGCGGGCGGTGGTGGCCAGCCTGCGGCTGCGGTTTCAGGAGTTGTGGCGTCGCAATTGGCAGGGAGATCTGACCAGGCCTGGCTTCTGGCCAAGGGATCTGGCGCCCCTCTACTGGCCACTACTACTCAGCTGCGGCCTGATATTGATAACTTTGCTGCCATGGCAGTTGGCCAGGCTATTGCCCCAGCGGCCCAGCCCGCCACCCCAAGCTAGCTCATCTACAGCCGATTCCATTGAATCCGGCTATGCCAAGTCAACTTATCTCGAACCTGGTTTCTCCGAAGCTGGAGCAGAAGCTACATCAGGAGCTGGATCAAAGGCGGCATCTAGAGATGATTCCGAGGCTGTTTCTAGCGGCAGCTCCTCGGTAGTGATGCTCTCGCCAGAGGCCACTGCGGCAAAAGCTGAGGGGGAAGCTTCTCGCTCGCCAGAGGCAGCCGCAGCTGCAGCAGATGCAGAAGCAGAGGCAGAAGCAGCAGATGCAGCCACAACAGCCGCGGCAGCTGCGGCAGAGGCGGAAAAGCAGTTGCTGGCTGGCTTTGCCCAGCAGGACCCCGACCAGCTGATTGCCGCTGCCCAGGCCGATGGCGGCCTGTTGCGGTTGCAAATGGCAGAGGGCTATGGCCGCCTCTCGCGCCAGCGCCGCCAGGCCCAGGCGGAGCGCTGGTGGCAGCGCAGCTTGGAGCTGGGCTACGAGCAGCTGCAACTGCGGGATGGCCTCGGCCGGCTGCTGGCCCGTCAAGCGCGGGTTGGCTCCGGCATGATCCTCCTCGATGCCGGTGATTAGCGCTAATGACGCTGCAATTGGGCGCCCTTCAGCAGCTATGGGGAGCACCGGCCAGCGGTGCCCTCGATTCCGATCAGGCCGAGCTACGGCTCAGGCAAATTTGCACAGATAGCCGCCAGCTGCAGGCCGGCGACCTCTATGTGCCCCTGATCGGCGAACGCTTCGATGGCCATGGCTTCCTGGAAGCGGCGATCGCCGCCGGCTGCCGCGCCCTGCTCGCCCAGCCAGAGCGGCTGACCCCAGCAGCAGCCGAGCAATTGCCGGCCCAGGCCAGCGCCGCCGGCTGCCACCTCTGGTGGGTGGAGGACAGCCAGCTGGCCTACCAACAGCTGGCCACCTGCTGGCGTCGCCAGTTGGCCTTGCAGGTGGTGGCGGTGACCGGCTCCGCCGGCAAGACCACCACCCGCCAATTGATTCAGGCGGCCCTGGCCCCCCTGGGGCCGATTCAGGCCTCCAGCGGCAATCAAAACAACGACATCGGCGTACCGCTCACCCTGCTCAGCAGCAGCGCTGATCACCGGGCGGTGGTGGTGGAGATGGGTATGCGGGGGCTGGGGGAAATCGAGCGCCTCAGCCGCTGCGCCGAACCCGATCTGGCGGTGATCACCAATATCGGCACCGCCCACATCGGCCGGTTGGGCAGTCGCGAGGCGATCGCCCAGGCCAAATGTGAAATCACCGCCCAACTGCACCCCGATGGAGCGGTGGTGATCCCAGCGGGGGATCCGCTGCTGGAGGCAGCCCTGGCGCGGGTGTGGACTGGCCGGGTGGTGCGCATCGCCCTCGCCGATGAAGCCGGCAGCGCCCATGCCGATCTGCTGGGCGAATACTTGGAGGCCGATTCAAGCCTGCGGCTGGGGCAGTTATCGCTGGCGCTGCCGCTGCCGGGGCGTCACAACGCCCGCAACCTGCTGTTGGCCCTGGCCGTCGCCGAGCTGCTGGGGGTGCCGCCGAAGCTGCTCACCGCCCTGCAGGTAGACGTACCCGACGGCCGCCACCAGCGGCGGCTGATCGGTGGCATCACCGTGCTGGATGAAACCTATAACGCCTCGCCAGAGGCGGTGCTGGCGGCGCTGGAGCTACTAAATAGCCAGCCGGGGCGCCGCTTTGCCGTGTTGGGCAAGATGCTCGAGTTGGGCGACCAGAGCCTGGAGTTGCATCACCAGGTGGGCAGCCGCGCCGCAGAACTAGGCCTCGACGGCCTGGTGGTGGTGGCCGAGGGTGCAGAAGGGGAAGCGATGCTGGCAGCCGCCGCCGGCCTGCCGCGCCTGGTGGGGGTGGCCAGCCCCGAGCAGGCCGCGCCGCCGCTGGAGCAGTGGCTGCAGCCGGGCGATTGCCTATTGCTCAAAGCCAGTCGCGGGGTGGCCCTGGAACGGCTGCTGCCGCTGCTGGAGCAGCAGTTTACTGCTGTGGATTAGGGAAGCCCTTAATAATTGGCATGCGCCTATCCCCAGGCTCACATTTCTGAGCCATCCGGACCTTGGGTAGCCGGCAGATGGCCGGTCTTTACCCAGATCGTGCAGCCTGTATCGCTCCAGGGGCGGTGAACACTGCCGGGGGGATTGCGCAGCCAGCTGCCCTCTGGATAGCTGCCCAGTTCATCCTGAAATAGCCCATCAAGCACCAGGATTTCCTCGCCACCAGCGTGGCGATGAGCTGAAAATAGGGTGCCGGGCTGCCAGCGCACCAGGGCCACCTGCTCCGAGCCAAAGCTATGTAACGGCAGCACCTGCAGGCCTGGCACCAAACCAGGAAACCAATCGGCCTGACGCGTATCGATCACCAGGCGCCGCTGATCAGCTGGGTGCATCTGATGCAGCTTCACCAGGATCGTGCAGCCTTCGGTGCTAAATGGCGTATGTTGGGAACCAACGGGGTTGCGCAGGTAGCTGCCCGCTGGATAGTCGCCCTGTTCATCGGAAAAGGTGCCCGTGAGCACCAGGATTTCTTCGCCACCACCATGGCAGTGCCGATCGAAGCGGCTGCCGGGTGCATAGCGCACGATCGAGCTGGCGCGGGCCACTTCACCGCCGCGGCGATCGAGCATGCGCCGCTCCACGCCCGCCAGCGGCGATGGGGACCAGGCCAGGGTGGCGGTATCTAGCACCACGCGCTGGCTGAGATCGGCATGCAACTCCATAGCCCTGATTCTGCCCAAGTGAGGTAGCGATGTAGCCCCATCCATTGCCGGATCAACCAGGAGAGGGTAATCGCCAGGCCAGATAGGCGGTGGCTTTCAGCTGGCTAAGTTGCCGAACTGGCAATTTCGCCCTCCACTGTCAGGCCACAAATCGTGAGTAAAGCCAGCGCACAAACCCCCCGATCAGCGGCACAGGCGCGAAAGTTGGTCCCACGAAGTCGAAATAATCGCGGTGGTCAATGATTTTACCCTCATCATTGAACAGAAGACGGGTGCAACCGGGGTAGATAAATTCGATACCTTTAATCTTCAAACCCATCTCCCATTCGACAAAGGCGGAATCGGCCTGGATCGATAGCGCACCCGGCTTGAGGAACACGTCATCACAGCGCTTTATTAGGTCACGCTGGGCGTTGAGATATGCTTCAATGCCCTGTCTCTCCTGGGTTGGATCCTGGAAGTGCACATCCTCTGCATAGAGAGAGCGCCAAAGTTCGTCGCTGGGGGCTGTAGTGCCGTAGGGCTTGGTGAACAGGCTGCTCAGGGTGTCTGCATCCATGGTGGGGGTTGGCAAATGGCAAGCTGCTTATCCCAGCCCAGCGTTAGCAGGCAAACCACCTTGGTGGGATGTGTCCTGAGGCAGCGTGTGGGCCAGTGGGGCTGGGTGTGAATCATGGCCTACCGCTGTCGCCAAACGCAGACCAACGGGCCTGGAGCCGCACTCTCGCAAGGCTCGGCGTCAGGCCAGCCACCCATTACCAGAAAAGCTTGAACGACAGCGGCAGCCCAGAGCCTGCAAAAGATGGCAGAGATCCACAAATACCGGATTCAGATCTCTACCAACTTCTGAACAGGGGAAAAACGCCAATTCTCGCCCGTTTCTTTGATATTATTACGCTTCAAATCAGCAAAATACGTACTTGATGCCACCGCTGAGATATTAGCTAGATTTGAGTTAAACACATTTTACAGGGCAGCCAGAGCATCATGGATCCAAGCAGTTTCCTTGGTCTAAATAGCACAATGAAACCGCTCGGAGCCTGAATCAAGAGGCCTGTGGCAGCTTGATCACGCCAGTTCCCACACAGGTCATGCAGGTCTTGTAGGCCCAAGATGCTACACGCAGCTGGCCGCTGC
>CANHSW010000151.1 GCA_947463165.1 Cyanobacteriota bacterium | reverse complement strand
GGTGAGTTCGAGCTGGCCAGTGGTCGCCTGATCGCCTGTGCCCCAGGCCTGCACAGGGAGCTGATCGATGGTTTAGCGGTTTGCCAGCCCTTGCCCGGTGCCAGCTACGGCGCCCCTGAGTTGGAGGCCACCTGAGTTGGAGGCCGTCTATTTATGGTCAACCGGGCATGGGGCTTGTGGGCCCTGTTGGTCTGGGCGGCTTGCGTAGGAGGATCGGCGGCGATATCGCTGCTCCAGTCCATGGCTCTGCAACCCGCCGCCGGCGTCCGGGATCTAAACCCCGGCGAGGTGGAGCAGAACCGCAGTATCTGCGCCCAGTTGTCGTCTGTTTACAGGCGTTGGGGCTATCAGCAGCTCACCCCCCCCAGCGTGGAGCGCTCGGACACCCTGGAAGCCGGTGGGGCCATCAATGAGCGCGAAATTGTGCGCCTGGTGAGTGGCGAGCCCCTGGGGTTGAGGCCAGAGTTAACCGCACCGATTGCCAGGGCGGCCTGCACCCGGCTGGCCTCCCAGCCGCGACCGCTGCGCCTCTGGAGCGAGGGCACCATCTTCCGCAGCTGGCTAGGGGAGGGGGGAGCCCAGCGCATCCAGGAACAGTTGCAAAGTGGCGTGGAACTGCTGGGCGAGCCCTCCGCAGCCGCGGAAGCAGAGCTGTTGCGGTTGCTGTTGGCGGCGGTGGGCAGCCTGGGCCTCGACCAGCGGCACCGCCCCCGGCTGCTGCTGGGCCACCACGGTTTACTCAGCCTGCTGCTGGAGCGCCTGCCAGAGCCGGTGCGCCCCGCCGCCCGCACGGCATTGAGCGGCCTCGACGCCCTATCCCTGGCCAGCCTGCCCCTGGGCGAGGAGCAGCGCCTTTGGTTGCAGGAGCTGAGCCGCCTGCGGGGCGCTCCGGCCCAGGTGCTGGAGACGCTGGCCGTTTGGCTCGGTCAGCACCCCCTGCTCACCAGCCTGGCGGCCACCTTGGAGTTGGTGATGCCCGCTGCAGCGCGCCATGGGGTGAGCCTGCAGCTGGATCCCACTTACCAGCCCCACTTTTCGCTCTACGACGGCCTGGTGCTGAAACTGGTGTGCCAGGGCAGCGATGCGCCTGTGGCGATCGCCAGCGGCGGCCGTTATGACGCCCTGGTGGGGCGCTTTTGCCCTCCGGAGGCCCGCCAAGCCAACTTGGCCTGCGGAGTTGGTTTTGGCTTCGATATCGAGGCAATCCGCGAATTGGCCGGCCAGGGCGAGTGGCCAGCCGAATCAAGCAATCGCCACCTGGTGAGCTTCAGCGAGCAGGCTGGCCTGGCGGCAGCCCTCGATGCCCTGGAAACCCTGCATGCGGCGGGCCTGGTGGCCGAACTGCACGGCCAGCCCCTGGTAAACCGAGCCGCCGCCGAGGCCCTGGCCAGCCAAAGGGGTTGCGGAGCCGTGGAGTTCTTGGCTTGAACCGCTGGCGGGCAGCGGTCGATCGCGGCGGTAGGGGAGTCGCTTTCTAGGATCCAGCCAACTGAAAGCCCGCCCCATGGCCCACACGATCGTCACCAATGTGTGCGAGGGCGTGGCCGACTGTGTTGATGCCTGCCCCGTGGCCTGCATCCATCCAGGCAAGGGGGCCAACAAAAAGGGGCTTGGCTTCTACTGGATCGACGCCGATACCTGCATCGACTGTGGCATCTGCCTACAGGTGTGTCCGGTGCAGGGGGCGATCCTGGCCGAGGAGCGGCCCGAACTTCAGAAAGTCGGCTGATCCAGGAGGGCGGGGCGAGGGCGGTTCGGTCACCCCTCCCTTGGGGCCATTGAGCTGGGAGGCGGTTGATCCTTAAGGTATTGATCAGCGATTCCAGCTTGACGATGCCGGTGCTAGACGAGAAGGGTCAGATTCAGATCCACACCGAAAATATCTTTCCAATCATTAAGAAGGCTGTTTACAGCGGCCATGAGGTGTTTCTGCGTGAGCTGGTTAGCAATGGCCTAGACGCCATCAGTAAGCGCCGCATGGCTGCCATGGCCGGCGACTGCAGCGAGGGCGATGAGGGCAAGATCTCGATTCGTATCGATCGCGAAAAAAATACTCTCACCATTACCGATAACGGTATCGGCATGACCGCCGATGAGGTTAAGCGCTATATCAATCAGGTGGCATTCTCCAGTGCCGAAGATTTTTTGGAGAAGTATAAGCAGGAAGACGATGCAATCATCGGCCACTTTGGCCTGGGGTTTTACTCCAGCTTCATGGTGGCCAAGCATGTGGAGCTGGTGAGCCTCTCGGCCCGTCCCAATGCCGAGGCCGTGCGCTGGAGCTGCGATGGCTCCCCCAGCTTCAGCTTGGAAGCGGCAGAGCGCAGCGAGCCGGGCACCGACGTGATCCTGCACTTGATGGAGGAGGAGCTGGAGTACATCGAGCCCGCCCGCATCCGCACCCTGATCACCACCTACTGCGACTTCATGCCAGTGGAGGTGCAACTGGAGGGCGAAACTGTTAATAAGCGTCAGGCGCCATGGCGTAAGAGCCCCCGGGATCTCAGCGATGAAGATTACATCGAACTGTATCGCTACTTGTATCCCTTTCAGGGGGATCCCCTGCTGTGGGTTCATCTGAACACCGATTACCCTTACACGCTGCAAGGTATTTTATATTTTCCCAAGTCCACCGGTAGGGCCGATTGGGATAAGGGTGAAATCCGCCTCTATTGCAACCAGGTTTTTGTTAGCGATTCGATCAAGGAGGTGGTGCCCCGCTACCTGTTGCCCCTGCGCGGCGTGATCGATTCCCCCGACATCCCCCTCAACGTCAGCCGCTCCGCCCTGCAAACCGACCGCCGGGTGCGTTCGATCGGCGGCTTCGTGGCCAAGAAGGTGGGTGATCGACTCAAGGAGCTGCACCGGGATGATCCCCGCCGCTACGCCGAGATCTGGGAATCACTGGCCCCGTTCATCAAAATCGGTGCCATGGAGGACGACAAATTTGCCGAACAGGTGGCCGATCTGGTGCTGTTTGGCACTACTTCTACCGCTAAAACAGCCACCGCTAAAACAGCCACCGCCCAGACAGCTACCGCCCAGGCAGACGACTCCTCGTCAGACGACGCTACGGCTACGGATGCCAGCGCTACGCCAGAAAACTCCGCCGGCGATACTGAAAACCTCGATCCGATTCCTGGTCAGGGCGGCAAGGCCTACACCACCTTGGCCGGCTACCGCAGCCGCCTGGCCGCCGATAACGACAAGCGCATCCTCTATTGCACCGATGAGGCCGGCCAGGCCAGCCCCCTTGCCCTCTGGAAGAGCCAGTCAGCGGAGGTGCTGTTGGCCGATACATTTGTAGATACCCAATTCATCCCCTGGCTGGAATATCGCCACGAGGAACTCAAATTCCAGCGGGTTGATGCCGAGCTAGACGACTCCCTGCAGGAGCAGGAGAGTGAATTGGCCGACGCCGATGGCAAGGACAATTCCGAAAAACTGCGCCAGCTGTTCAAGGGCGCCCTGGCCAACGACAAGGTGACGATTCAGGTGCAGGCCCTCAAGGGCGACAGCGCTCCTGCCGCATTGATCCTGCTGCCCGAGCAGATGCGCCGCATTAATGACATGGGTGCGCTGATGGAGCAGCGGCTGCCGGGGCTGCCCGACCACCACGTACTGCTGGTGAACCGTAAGCACAAGCTGGTGGAAGGTCTGCTCAAGCTCTCGGCCGGCTCAGTGATCACCGGTGCTGGCAGCTCCCCCAGCCAACAGTTGGCAGACGAGCTCAGCGCTCATATCTACGAACTGGCAAGGCTGGCGGTGGGTGGTCTGGAACCCAACCAGTTGGCCGGCTTCCAGCAGCGCAGTTCCGATCTGATGGGCAAACTGATGGAGCGCGGCCTCTGATCCACGAACAGCGATAAGCCCTGGGCCAGGCCTGCAGGATTGCGGTGCAGCAGGCGACAGTTGGCAGCTCCGCGCTGCTGACCAGCTGATCGGTGCACAGCTCCAGCTGAACTGGCGGCCCGAACAGGAAAAGTGGTTCCACGAGGGTTCGGGCAGCGGTAGCGCTGAAGGGCTCCGGGAACCAGTGGCGAAGGGCCCCAGCAGCTAGCGGCCAACGGCCTTGGAGGCCAGGGTCTGTTTGGTACCATTAACAAGTGGGCGAATGCTCGCAATTTTTTTCTCAGGTTGAAGGTTCATGTCCCGGGTCTGCCAACTCACCGGCAAGCGTGCCAACAACGGCATGGCCGTGTCCCACTCCCACGTCCGCACCAAAAAGCTGCAACAGGTGAACCTGCAGGAGCGACGCCTTTGGTGGGAAGAAGGCAACCGCTTTGTGAAATTGCGGGTATCCACCCGCGCCCTCAAGACCATCCAAAAGAAGGGTCTTGGCGCCTACGCCAAGGAATTGGGTGTAAACCTGGCCAAGATCTGATTCGCCATAACGGCGAGCTCCTAATCTTGTTCACTAAACCAAATGAATCGTCGCGAACTTTTTCGCACTAGCCTGGCCAGTGCTCTGTTCGCCTCCACCGGCCTGCTGGCTAATCCCCGGCGGGCTTTTGCTATGGGCGGAACCCTGCCTTCCCTGGATCAGCCGGCACCTCCCTTTCAGCTGGAGGGCGTCGCTCCTGGAGCGGGCAACAAGCCGCAAGCTACCCGGTTGGATCTGAGCAACTTTGCCGGTAGCTGGCTGGTGCTCTACTTCTATCCAAAAGACTTCACGGGCGGCTGCACCCTCGAAGCCAGACGCTTTCAAACCGATCTAGCCGCTTATCGGGCTGCCAATGCCCAGGTGGTGGGGGTGAG
The DNA here is from genome assembly GCA_947463165.1 of Cyanobacteriota bacterium. Lineage (GTDB taxonomy): Bacteria > Cyanobacteriota > Cyanobacteriia > PCC-6307 > Cyanobiaceae > UBA5018. The sequence continues at coordinate 1,117 of CANHSW010000151.1, read as the reverse complement.
TGCCGATGACGCCAATTCCCACGCCGCATTTTGTGACCAGGAAGGTCTGGCCTTTCCCCTGCTGGCCGATCCCGGTGGTGTGGTCAGCCGCCGCTACGGCTCCTGGATTCCCCCATTCTCGCAACGTCACAGCTTCCTGATTGATCCGCAAGGAGTGCTGCGGGCCCGCTGGGTAGGTGTACAACCCAGCAGCCACAGCTCCGAGGTATTGGCGGAATTGAAAAGGCTGCAGAATGTTTAGAGGGAAGATGAATTTAGGTTGTAAGGGGTAATAAAAGAGAAGTTAAACCTTCTTAATTCAATTGCCATATTTTAAAGACGCCTCGAAAACTTGCCCACTCTTCTCGCCGTTGCGTATGTCTCCTCCAGCTCTTGCTGAGGTGTGAGCCCCGCAAGCAGCACCTAGTGGTTGGCGGGGTTAAGTGTGCCGACAAAAGGCAGGTGGAAGGCTCGATAGAAAGCTGACCGTGATGCTGCTTCCGGTTCATTTGTGGCTATCAGTAGTAGCAGAATTTGTTAACTGCCAGCTTCCCGGTCAGTTTGCCAGCTTTGAGCAGGTGAAACAAGCTGCAGCGCAGGGGTTTGCTTTTTCAGGAAGCCTTAGATAAGCCTCTGCTGCGCAGCTGGGCCGGTACTTGTGTCGGCAGCTCTGGTGCTGGCGTCGGAATGATCTGGTGAGGAGGTGCGAACGGCGAGAGACACCTCACCGGGCTCCCGCTTAGCCATGATCTTCGCCGCCATACCTTGCTTGCGAAGGTTCTCCAGCGTCTGGGAATGAGCTGTGCACCACTGCTGTTCAATCTCCATATCGCGCTGGCGCTGTTGTTCGGTCACTGGGGCTCCTGGATCCCCGAAGCGCACCAGCTCTGTGCGCATACGGCCGTCGACATCCTGAAGTTCCACACCGTAATCCCTGCTGCCGGCCTTCTGAACAACGATTGATCCGCCCTCCACCCAGGCCGTCGTCATGCCTTCACGAACGTCGTAGCCAAGTTCCCTCAGCGAACCCAGTACAACGCTGCGGACAAGCTCACCGTCAAGGCGAAGAGCCTCCTTCTCGCACCAGGCTTCAACCGCTTGACGCAAGTCACTCAGTGACGCTCCCTGGCCATCACGG
>CANHSW010000150.1 GCA_947463165.1 Cyanobacteriota bacterium | reverse complement strand
GGCCAATGACATGGTCAATTTGGACGATTAAATCGCCGAAATATATATTTTGATTTGTATTGTTCAGTCAGTGCGGTGATGCCTGGTGTGGTGACGCCTGATCAGGCAATGGGCTACAAGCCTTTAGCTGCGTCTCGTATCCTGGCTTTGTCTGAGCTGCCTCGTTGGGGCTGCTGGGAGTTTTGCCACTGCCACTGCCACTGCTCTTGCGACTGCAGCGGCCTGTCGCCGCAATTGCGACTGGGGGCTGTGACGCCGCGGATCATGCTCCCAGCGGCAATCAAGGTGGGCCCCCAGCGGCAGTGGAGATGGGCTAGCCAGGGGCAATTAATTTGCCATGGGCATGGACTAGCCAAAGGTTTATGGGCTAGCCAAAGGCTGTGAATTTACCAAAGTTGTTGGATTGTTCAAAGCCTTTGGCCTCGCCACTGTAGCTAATCAATAGGCACTAACACGGCAGGCGATTCGCTGGTCTTGGTTTTGGGGATTTCCACCTCAAGCAGACCATCGGAAAAGTGAGCCTTCATGGCTTCACTATTTACATTGCTCGGCAGGGTGAAGCTACGAATGAAGTTGCCGTAGGAGCGTTCTATCCGATGGGAGCGCCATCCCTTTTCTTCGCGCTCTTGCTTTCTTTCGCCTTCGATGATCAGAACGCCGTGGTCAAGGAATACCTTCACGTCTTCCTTGCGGATGCCAGGTACCTCGGCTTTGATTTGAAAGGACTTCTCGCTCTCGCGGATATCCACCCTTGGGCACCACTCGCTCTCGCCCAAAAGCTCAGACGAACGGGCGAATGGCATGCCAAGAGACCGGGAATATCGATCGAAGATCATCTCGATATCACGCAGTGGCTCCCATTTTGAGATGGCAGACATGACGCCTAGTCGGAGTACATATCAATAGTAGATCGCGCCCCGGTAGATGCCGGCCGTTTGGGGTTGCGAATCCTATGCGAATGTGCTGCTAAATATCTGCGCTGAATCGACGCCGCAAGTCGGGTATGCCACCCAGAAGCTCGCTAAGGTATCAATGTAATCGCAGAGGTGCCAATGGAATCATGACGTTGCCAGCGGAATCATGACGTTGCCAGCGGAAGCATGACGTTGCCAGCGGAAGCTTAACGTTGCCAGCGAAAGCGTAATGGTGCGAATAAGAATGCAATGGTGCCAATGGAATCGCAGAGGCGCTAATATAATCGAAAAGGTGTCAATGGAATCGCAAAGGCAAGGAATCGGGCAAAGCCAAGGTGTCGCTCGAATATAATGCACGCGATAAGGCAAGGCATTACGCATGCCTAACGCATCGCGCACATAGTGCGTAATGCATAAGCGCAAGCGTAAGTTGCAGGCAAGGGCAGAGTGCGCAAATGCAAGCTGTAGGTAGAGTTGCAAGATAAAAAAACTTCTGGGTTGGGTGGCCTCTGGAGATCCCGGCCACATACCTTTCTGGCCAATCCAGTCACGCATCAATTCAGTAACACAGCAATCCAGCAATCCAGCAACACAAAAATCCGGAGCGGGTGGAGGACGATTGATGCTTGATAACTGCCAGGCAAGCAATTCAAGCGCTGATGATCAGGCGAGCGTGTCTGCGCCGATGGGGATGCGCTTGTGCTCGCCCGCCTTTAATGAAGGAGGCATGATCCCAGCTGTTTATACCGGTGATGGTCTGGATTTATCGCCGCCTTTACGTTGGGTTGGTGTGCCAGAAACCTGTAAAACCCTATGCCTGCTGATGGAAGACCCAGACGCCCCGGCGGGTGCCTGGCTGCATTGGCTGCTCTTTGATATCCCCTCTACGGTGAATCAGCTGCGTGGTGGTATTGAACGTCGGCCGCTGCTAGCCAATGGCGCCCGCCACGGCAGGTGCTGGGGTATAGATCATCACACCCGCACCGGCTACTTTGGGCCGCTGCCTCCCTATGGGGAAATACATCGCTATTGCTTTACGCTCCAGGCCCTCGATTGTCGGCTTGGACTTTGCCCTGGAGCCACCTTGGAGCAGGTAACCAAAGCCAGCGAGGGACACATTCTCAGCATAGATACCCTCACTGGGCTCTATGGCCGCTGATGCCCCTGGCCGCCAGGGCTTGGCGCAACTGGGATTCCAGGGCCTGCAAATCGCTGCGGTTATCGATCAGCAAGTCGGTCAGGGGGCGCTTGCGCTCGATCGGCCACTGGGCCTGGATGCGGGCCTTGGCATCGGCCTCGCCGCAGCCATCGCGGGCCATCAGCCGTGCCAGCTGCTGCTCCGGCTCGCAATCCACCAGCCACACCTCGCTACACAGCGACTCCAGGCCGGTTTCGAACAGCAGCGGAATCATCAGCACCACCAGCGGTGCCTGCCGCAGCCGGGCCAGTTCGGCATCAAAGCGCTGGCGCACCAGGGGGTGGATCAGCTGTTCCAGCCAGCGGCGCTCATCGATGTCGTGGAAAACGATCCGGCCCAGGGCGGCGCGATCGATGCCGGCGGCCTCGGGGCTGGAGCTGAGCAACCCCTGGCCATAGCGCTCCAATACGGCCGCCGCCGCCGCCGACCCCGGGGCGAGGGCCTGGCGGGCGTAGAGGTCGGCATCCAGCAGCGGCAGGCCCGCCTGCCGCTCCAACCAGTCACCGGCCCTGCTCTTGCCACTGGCAATGCCGCCCGTGAGGCCGATGCGCCGCTGCTGGCCGCTCCAGCGGGCCCGGTTGAGCCGCGGCAGCATCGCCGGCGGTCCCAGCTGCTCCAGCTGGAAGCTGGCGCCATAGCTGGGGGTGGGCCGCTGGGAATAGAAGCGGCTGTCGATCGGTGGCCGCAGCCGCTGCCAGAGGCCGGCCAGGCGGCTGCGGCAGCGCAGCGCGAGCAGCACGCTGCCCTGTAGCAGTGAGGGGGGCTGGGGCCAGCCGAGGCAGGCCGCCTCCGGGCCGCTGAGCAGGCTCGTCAGCACCCGCCTCAGCAGCGGCCGCAGCGGCGCCGGCCAGTCGCTCAGCAGCATGGCGAGGGTGGCATCGGCCACGCGCCGATTGCTGGCGGCGCTGGCGAAGGCTTCGGCCTCGTAGGCCTGGTTGAAGGCCACCAGCTCCGCCAGGGTCTGGGGAATGGCAGGGATGCCCATGCGTTCTCCCACCAGCCGCCAGAAGTGGAAGATCGCCTGCTCCTCCTGGGGGTTGAGGGGCCGCCAGCCGTAGCGGGCCAGCCAGCGGATCGGTTCACACACGAAGCTGGAGAGCACATAGAGGTAGTCGCGCCCGCCGATGGCGTAGGCGCCGTGGATGCGGTTCATGCGGGCGATCACGGCCCGGCCCCGCTCACTGTCCGGACCGCAGCGCAGCAGCTCGGCCACCATCAGGCCGGTGTCGTCGTAGCGCTTGCGCGGGCGCTGCTCAAATTCCCCCGTGCGCTGCAGCAGGCCGGAGATCGAGGGCAGGCAGAAGGTCTTGAGCAGGGCCAGCTCCAGGGAGCGGGTGATGTCCCAGGGGAAGCGGCAGCCGGCCAGCTGGTGGCAGAGGGCCACCGCGGCTGCCGAGCTGGTGGCGGCTGCCGAGCTATAGGCAGCTAGTGGGCTGGGCTCGGGCGTTGGGATCGAATCAGCCACGGCCGGCCGGCAGGATGCAGTCAGCCATCCTGCCGGCCATGACCAATCCCTGGCTCCCCATCCCCGGTGGCCTCACCGCCCCTGCCGGTTTTCTGGCGGCCGGGATCACGGCGGGCCTCAAGCCCTCCGGCAACCCCGACCTCTCCCTGCTGCTGGCCCCCGAGGGGGCGGTCTGCGCCGGCAGCTTCACCACCTCGTTGGTGCGGGCCGCCTGCGTGGATCTCTGCGCCGAGCGGCTGGCGGCCAGCGGCGGCCGGGCCCGGGCGGTGCTCACCAATTCGGGCCAGGCCAATGCCTGCACCGGCGAGCGGGGCCTGGCCGACAGCCTGGCGGCCACCGCCGCCCTGGCCCAGCGGCTGGACTTGGCGGCCGAGGAGATTCTCATCTGTTCCACCGGCGTGATCGGCGTGCCGATCCCGATGGATACCCTCATCGCCGGCCTCGATCCACTGGTGGCGGCCCTGGCGAGCGATGGCGGCGAGGCGGCGGCCCGGGCGATCCTGACCACCGATCTGGTGGACAAGCAGATCGCCCTGGAGGCCCGGTTGGGCGGCCGCCGCGTGCGCATCGGCGGCATGGCCAAGGGCTCGGGGATGATCCACCCCAACATGGCCACGATGCTGGGCTACCTCAGCTGTGATGCGGGCGTGCCGGCCGAGCTGTGGCAGCAGATGGTGCGGCGGGCGGTGGAGCGCTCCTTCAATGCGATCACGGTGGACGGCGACACCAGCACCAACGACACGTTCCTGGCCTTTGCAGCCGGAGAACCCCTGGCCCCCGAGCACTTTGAGGCCCTGGAGGCCGGCCTCACGGCGGTGTCGCAACACCTGGCCCGGGCCATTGCCCGCGACGGAGAAGGGGCCACCTGTTTGATTACCGTGCAGGTGGAGGGCGCTGTCGATGACGCCGCTGCCCGGGCCATCGCCCGCACCATCTGCGGCTCGTCGCTGGTGAAGTGCGCCATCCACGGCCGCGATCCCAACTGGGGCCGCATCGTGGCCGCCGCCGGTCGGGCCGGCGTGCCCTTTGATCCGGAGGCCGTGGCCCTGTGGTTGGGTGACCACCAGCTAATGGAGGCCGGCCAACCCCTGGTCTTCGATCGCGCCGCCGCCAGCCAGTACATGAAGGATCGCGCCAACGGCAGCTATCTCAGCGCCGATCCCGCCAGCGGCGACAGCGTGGCGATCCGCCTGCTGGTGGGGGCTGGTGCTGGCAATGGCATGGCCTGGGGTTGTGATCTCTCGGATCAATATGTGCGCATCAACGCCGATTACACCACCTAATATCTCTAGAGCAGCCAAGGTCTGCTTTTCCCTGGGGCAATCCAGTCAAGATCAGTCCTGCAACCATTGCATCGATAAAGTTTCGCCATTGCATCTATAAATAGGCGGGCTGGGAACTTATGGGATGGCACGCCAGGAGCTCTTAAGGAATTCTTCCGCTTAAAAGTGTGTGAAGCCACCGTTCCAGGCTCCCTTGGCTTGCCATTGTTATCGCCTGTATTGGCACCATGATGGACCAGTATCAAAATATACTTCTGTTAACGGCGATGCACTGGGATTGCGACGGGGAGCTTTGCTCCGATGATCTAGGGCAATTGCTGGGGATGTTGACGGCGCTAGAACTTGATTCTCCGAGTCAAGAATTGGCCGCCCATGGCAAGCCTTAATTAGCCGTCTAATCAGTCAATCGAGCGCTGATTATCGTATTTTGTGCCCATATTTGCTTTGCATTGCTGCCGGGCGTTGGCTAATGATTGCTCCCTGGGATTTCTGAGCCTCAGGTACGCACTGGAGTGGTCCAGTAAGGGCAGCGGTTGATGGATGCCAGCTGGGCTGGCAGCAGCACTTGCCAAACCCTGCAGATTCCACTATTGCCTTGGCAGCCGCTGAAGTTTTGACAGTTGTTGCAGCGCTGAAGAGCAGGGGGCATGGGTGTTAATTGCCGACGAGACCAGCATGGAACATCGCTTGCGCTTTCTTGGCATTGTGTTCGCAGAAAGCAAGATTTCCCCTGTGGCATCAGCGATCATGCAGGGCACCAAGCAGGCCGCTAAGTAGGCTGCCAAGCGATGTTGCCGCCGCAAAGGTGCGATTGCCACGGCTAACGAATAGAGGGCTAATTCAGTGATCCCCAGGTAGGGCGACTCAGCTGGCGATTAGGCCAAGGGCCACCTGAACCACCAGCAGGCCCACCAGGGCAGAAAGCGCCAGCAGGGCCGGCAAACCAGAAGAAACCATGTCATCCACCGCAGAGCGTACGTATTTCTAAAGACAATCTTAAGAAGGTGTCGTAGCGATACACACTTCCCTGT
>CANHSW010000149.1 GCA_947463165.1 Cyanobacteriota bacterium | reverse complement strand
GCCTCCCTGCCCGAAGGCGCCAGCGCCGACACCATCACCATCGAAGAGGCCCAGCAACTGCTGGCGGCCAAGGCTGCTGCAGGCGGAAAGGCTGCTGCAGGCGGAAAAACCGGCGGCAAGGCCGGGAGCAAGGCCGCTGGTGCCAAGGCTGCTGCTGGTTCAAAGGCCGCTGGTAAAAAAGCTGCCGCCACTAAAACTTCTCCAGCCAAGGCCGCAGCTGATCCTTCGCCGGCCCGCAAGGCGCCCGCCACCACCAAGTCTGGTCGCCTGCGGGCCAGCGCCGTGCGGGTGATCAGGGCCGCCGACAGTTGATGAACCAGCCGCTGCGGCGACAGCAGGGGGCCCAGCTCCTGGCTGGCCCCCTGCTGGCCGGCTGCCTGGGGTCGCTGCTCGCTGGTTGCAGCGGCACTCCCTTTGGTGATCGGCTCTCCGGCAGCTTCTCCTCGCCCCCGCCCGCGGCTCCCCCTGGCGCCGCCAATGGCGTTTCCAATCGGGCTGCCACTGGCGCTGCCACTGGGGCTCCAACCAATGGGGCCCCAACCGAGCCCCAAAAGTTGGCCCCCACGGCTCCAGCTGCTGCCCCAGCCCCGCCGCTGGGCCAATCGGGAGCTAGCCAGGGTGCCGATGGCGCCGTCAAGCCAGCCAGCAAAACCGCCGGAGCCCCGGCTGGCCCGCAGCCCCCCGGGGTTTCCCCGCCGCAGGCGCCAGGAACGAAGCAGCCCCCGGCTGCCGCCACCAACCTGCAGCCAGTGCCCTATCGGATCACGCTGAAGCTACCCCTGGCCGATCCCGCCGCTCCGGCCGAATCGGTCACCCAGGCCCTGCGGGCCGCTGGCCTGCGCTTTGAGGTGGAGATGATCGAGCGGGTTCAACCCACCGGCTCCTCCCCCAGCGCCGCCGCCCCCCGCTGATCGACATCGCTGATCCACCCCGCATCCTGATGGACCCTGCACCGGACAGTGGCCGGCCTCATCCCCCTGGCCCCGGACGGCCGGAGCGCCGGCTGAGCCCCAGGCAGGCCCACCAGCTGATGGATAGCGCCTATCTGGCCGGAGCCACAGCACTGCTTTGGGTGGCGCTCTACTACTTGCCGGTGGGCGGCCCCCTGTTCCGTCTCGCCCTGCCGATGCCCCTGGCCCTGCTGCAATTGCGCTACGGCTGGCGCTGCGCCGTGGAGGGGGTGCTGGTGACGGTGCTGTTGTTGGTGGCCCTGATGGGGCCGATACGAGGGCCGATGGTGCTGTTTCCCAATGGCCTGCTGGCCCTCTGGCTGGGTTGGTGTTGGCGGCGCCGCCTCAGCTGGTGGCTGAGTTTGGGCCTGGGCAGCCTGATCGCCGCGGCGGGGTTCCTGGTGCGGCTGGCGGTGCTCTCTTTGCTGGTGGGCGAAAATCTCTGGGTGGTGATCACCACGGCCGCAGCCGGCCTGCTGGAGCGCCTGCTCAATTTTTTAGGTATGGGGCTGGTGCCCGAGCTGGCCCAGGTGCAACTGCTGGCCCTGGCGCTGGTGTGGTTCCAGGCCACCATTTTGGTGCTGGCCATCCATGCCGTGGCCTATTGGATTTTTGCTCGCCTGCAGGCGCCGATCAGCGAACCACCGGAGTTGCTGCGGGCCCTGGTGGCCCTCGATCCCCTCTGAACTGCTCTGTCTGAACTGCGCTGTCTCAACTGCGCTGGCGGATCAGATCAGGCACCCCTGCTGTTTAGCCAGGGCCTAGAAGATGGGCGATCAGCATGGGCCAGGAACCGGTGGAGCAGAGCAGCTGGCAAAGCGCTTGGCGGTGCCACTGGTCTCGTTGTCGGCCGCTGCTGCTGTTGGCGGCCACCGCTACGGCTGAGCTGGCTGGCATCTCCGCCGCAGGCGCCACAGCCGTTTCACGCCGCCTGACGGCGGCCGCTGACACCGAGTTGCTGCTGCTCGGTCCAGGGGCTCGGCGGCCCCATGCCTTGCCGCCCCTGCCGGCGGGGGTAAGTCCGGCACTGATTGGCCATGGCGTGCTGCGCCAGCTGGGTTTACTGCCCCGCACCCTGGTGGTGGACCTGGGCTGTGCCGTCGCCCCGGCCACCGCCCACCTGCGCCTGCCGCCGCCGGAGGCCGCCGGCTCGGCGGCCTGTCTCTCCAGCGGTGCCGCCATGGGCCGCCAACGGGTGCTGGCGCTGCTGGAGCGGGGCCGCAGCTGGGGCCGCCAGTGGCCCAAAAACGAACCGCTGTTGCTGGCGGAATGTGTGCCCGGTGGTACCAGTACCGCCCTGGCGGTGTTGTTGGGCCTGGGCCTGGCGGCGGAGGGACTGGTGAGTGGCAGCCTGCTCCAGCCCGCCCATGGGCTCAAGAGTCGCCTGGCGCGCCAGGGTTTGGCCGCCGCTTGCCTGGAGATCGATGCCAGGGCTCCTGTTGCCAGTGCCAACAGCGCTAGTGGCGTCGATCCATTGGCGGTGTTGGCGGCGGTGGGGGACCCGATGCAGGCCCTGGCGGCCGGTCTCACCTGGGAGGCCAGCGCCAGGGGGGTGCCGGTATTGCTGGCCGGTGGCAGCCAGATGGCCGCCGTGCTGGCCATAGCCATGGCCCTGGCCCCCGCCGAGCAGCGCCAGCTGCTGGCCAGCCAGGCGGTGGTGGCCACCACCGCCTGGCTGGCGGAGGAGCCCCATAGCGATTTGGCCGAGCTGCTGGCCCTGATCTCCCAGCGCTGGGGGGTGCAGGCCCAGCTGGCGGTGGCATCGCTGCGCTTCGATCAATGCCGCAGCCAGGCCCTGCGCGACTACGAGCGCGGCTATGTGAAAGAGGGGGTGGGCGCTGGCGGCTTCGCCCTGCTCTGGGAGCTCAGTGGCCGGCCCACCGCCGAGTTGGCGGCGCTCTGCGATGCCGATTGTGAACTGCTGCTTAACAGCCCGGGGCTCGGGGGTGCCTAGGGTCGCGGCGATGGCGTTCGATTTCCCTGGCCCGGCCCCGAGTGCCGCCCTGTTGAGGCGGCGTCGCCTGTTGCAGCTGGGCCTGGGCAGCGCCGGCGGCCTGCTGTTGCCGGCGTTGTTGGGCGGCTGTGGCCGCAGCGATGCCCCGTTTTTGCTGGCCACTGAAGGGGCGATGCCACCCCCCTGGCTGAAGCGCTTGCCGGCACCCTGGCAACAGCGCACAGTGGCCGGCCCAGGCGAACTGTTGGCCAGCCTGGCGGCCAGTGGCGGCGCTGGTTCGGGTGGCGCTGGTTCTGACGTTCAAAGCCGGCCGCGGCCAGCTTTGCTGGCCCTGCCCGATGGCTGGGCCAGCAGCTTGTCAGTGGCCCAGTTGCAGCCGTTGGCGCAACCGCAGCTGCTGGAGCAGCTGTCGGCGGCGGCCCAACCGCTCAGCCGCCTCTATCGCAGCGAGGGCAGTGCGGCCCTGGCTTTCCCCTGGGCGTTCAGCCCCTGGGTGATGGCCCTGCGCAGCCAGCCGGCGCTGGCTAAGCGCGCCGCCGAGGGTTGGGAGCTGCTGCTCGATCCGGGCTTGCGCCAGAAGTTGGTGTTGCCCTCCAGCCCGCGGGTGTGCATGGCGCTGGTGAGGGGCGATTTTGAGCGCTTGCGGGCCCTGCGGGCCAATGCCCTGGCCTACGACGACGCCAATGCCCTCAACCTGCTGCTCAGTGGCGCCGCCGCCGTTGCCGTGGTGCCTTTGCAGGCGCTGATTCCGCTGCTGCGCCGCGACCAGCGCCTGCAGGTGTTGCTGCCCGCCTCAGGGGCACCGCTGAGTTGGCAGCTGTTGTTGCGGCTGGCTGGCGGAGCGCCGCCGCCGCTCGACTGGCTGCAGGCGGTGCTCGAGCCGCCCCTGCTGCCCCGCCTGTTGGCGGCTGGTTGGGTGCCGCCCTTACCGCGCCCCCGGCTGGCGGCCGCCCTGGCTGATTTCCCTCCAGCCTTGGCCCAGCTGCTGCTGCCAGCGGAGTCGCTATTGAGCCGCTGCTGGAGTTTGCCGCCCCTGGATATGCGCCAACGCCTGGCCCTGCAAACCCTCTGGGATGCGGCCGCCCCCAGTTTGTGACCCTTGCTTGTGAACCCTGCTAGCGGCTAGGGGCCCTGGGGCGGCGATTTTGCTCAGAGCGGCGATTGGCCCTGGGGGCGATTTTCCTCGGGGGCGATTTTCCCCAGAACAGAAGATCTCATCCCCACAGGCGCCGGCGCGGTGCGGCGGCCAGCCGCTGATGGGTGTCGGCCAGCAGGCTGGGGATCGGCAGCTGGTGGGGACAGCGGGGTAGGCAATCGCCGCAGCTGCCACAGGCCGAGGCGTTGAGCTGCTCCCACCAGTGGCCGGCGCGGCCGATCAGGTTGTAGCGCTCGCTGGCAAAGGCCGTCATGCCGTGGCCGAGGGCCAGGTTGCGCAGCCGCAACAGCTCAGGAATCGGCAGGCCATTGGGGCAGGGCAGGCAGGCGCGGCACTGGCCGCAGTACTCGCTGCCCAACCGCCCCTTGGCGGCCGCATCCAGGCGCTCCACGGCCAGCGCCACATTCATCTCCAGGTTCATCTCCACTGAAGTGGCACTGGCGCAGTTGTTGTTGGTGGCTGGGACCCCGCCAGCGATTTGCGGAGCGGTGGCGGGGCTGCGGGCTGGCGGGCTGGTCTGCGCTGATACGGGGCTTGGCGGGCCTGGATCCGAGAGGCGTTCGGCCCAGATCAGATCCTCGGGTCGTTCAGCCCCCAGGCTCAAGGTGGAGATCCCCTGCTGCTGCAAAAAGCGATAGGCCAATTCCAGGGGGTGGAAGGGGGCGCAGTCGGCCTCCAGTTCAGCTGGCGGGGCGTAGAGCTGACCGCCCTTGTCGGCGGGGGAGATCGCCAGCACGCCGATGCCCTCGCTTAGGGCTTGGCGGGCCAGGGGCAGCCGCTGGCGATCGAGTAGGTGCAGATGCAAGCCGCACACGCTGAACCGGCCCGAGGCCAGGGCCCCTTCGATCAAACCCCTGTCGCCGTGACTGGTAAAGCCCACCTGGCCCACCAGTCCTTCCCCCAGGGCCCAGGCCAGCAGCTCGGCACCTGCTCCTTGCAGGGCCCAGCTCAGATGCTCGTTGAGATTTAGACCATGGACGGCAAGGGTGGTGAGGGCGGGCACCCCCAGGCGGTTCAGGATCGCCCTGAGCTGCTCCTGGCCGCTGTCGAGATCGCAGCCGGGCAGCAGTTTGCTGGTGATCAACCAGCCCCCCGGCGGCTCCTGCCCCTCGCGGGCGAGATTTTGTAACGCCTGGCCCAAGAAGCGCTCGGCGGGTCCGTAGGCCGGTGCGGTTTCCAGATGGTTGATGCCGGCCGCCAGGGCCGCCCGGACTACGGCCTGCATCTGGGCCGGGCTCGCCAGGGCCCGCATGGTGCCGAGGGTGAAGGCTGAAACCGCTGGACCGCGGCCATAGGGGCGTCTAAGGGGCGGCACCTGGGGGCTGATCTGCAGGGGGTTCGGGCCTGGGTTTGGGCGGCTTTTGTTCAGCGGCAGGCCGCTTAGCGGGGGCCGGGGGTTGGTCGGGGGCTTCTGGCCCGGTGGCGGCTTGGGCCCCTGGATCCGGCGCCGCTGCAGCCTGGTCAACTGCATGCTGGCCAGCTGCGCCCGGGCTAACCGGAGACTGGCTGGTGGCAGCCGGGTCGGTTGAGCTCGCGTCAGCTGCACTCGCCTCAGTTGAAGTGGGTGGGGCCGGTTCGCCTGCGGGGGGCTGCTCTCCTGGGTCGGGTCCTGGGGCGGGGCCGAGCAGTTGCTGGTCTGGGGCGGGCTGGATCAGGGGCTTGGTTTGGCTTGGCTGGCTCTCCGCCGGGTTACCAAGGCTTTGCGGCGGCTTGCCCAGGTCCGTATCGGGTCGGGCCCGGCCAATTTGGCGCACCATCTCGGCAGGACTGATATTTTCCAGGAAGCGGCGAAAATCGGCCTGGTCGACGGCGTCGGCCACCGCGTTCACTGGAATCGAGGCGTCGGCTACCACCTCCTCCAGCATCCAGATGCT
>CANHSW010000148.1 GCA_947463165.1 Cyanobacteriota bacterium | reverse complement strand
GCCAGGTTGGAGGCCCTGGCCAGGCCAAATGTGCGCTTCCTCGGCCGCTGCGGCGCCCAGGAGAGCGCCGAGTGGCTGGAGCGCTGCCGTGCCTACGTGTACGCCGGCCTGGAGGATTTCGGCATCGCCCCGGTGGAGGCGATGGCGGCGGGGGCGCCGGTGATCGCCTACGGCGCCGGGGGCCTGCTGGACAGCGTGCGCTGCCTGCAGGCCGATCCCTCCCTGCCCACCGGGCTGCTGTTCCCCCGCCAGAGCGCCGCCAGCCTGGTGGAGGCCCTGGAGTATTTCGAGGCTGGCCAGCTGTGGCGGCGCCTATCGGCCGAGGCGCTGCGCCAATGGGCGGAGGGCTTTGGCCCCGAGCAGTTCCGGCTAAAGCTGGCGGCCCTGCTCGAGCGCCGCTGGGAGCTGCATCGGCGGCGCCTGGACGCCGGCCGCAGGCCTGTGCCTCTGGCCTGAGTGACCGCTCAGGCTGGTTGGCTAGCCGCTGAATTTTTAATCTCTGTACTGGTCAAAGCGCCACTGGAACCCTGGCCCTCTCTTCCCTGCCCGCAACCTTGCCCCAGCTGGGCGCTGGCACCTTGAGTGCCCAGCAGTTGATCGGCCTGCAATCCTGGCGATCGAGGATGGTGAAACGCAGTGGTGACCTGGTGTTTTCCCTGGCAGTGCTCTCATTGGGGGCGCCGCTGTTCCTGCTGCTGGGGGTGATGGTGAAGCTCACCTCCCGCGGTCCGGTGTTCTACGTGCAGCAGCGGGTGGGGCGCGATTACCGCAGCTTTGGCTGCATCAAATTCCGCACCATGCGTCGCGATGCCGATCATGTCCTGGGGCTGTTGCTGGCCCAGTCGCCGGATCTGGCCGAGGAGTATCGCAACGATTACAAGCTCAAAAACGATCCACGGATAACCCCCCTGGGCAAGTTCTTACGGCGTTCCAGCCTCGATGAACTGCCCCAGTTCTGGAACGTACTCAAAGGCGAAATGAGCGTGGTGGGTCCCCGCCCGATCGTGCGCGACGAGCTGGAGCGCTATGGCGACTGCATGGAGGAGGTGTTGGCTGTCCGCCCTGGCCTCACTGGACTGTGGCAGGTGTCCGGCCGCAACAACCTCGCCTATTCCACCCGGGTAAAACTAGATCTGCGCTACGCCCGTTACCGTGATTTTTGGCTGGACATACGAATAATTTTGCGCACGATTGCCGTAATCCTGGATCCCAAGGACCGCGGCGCCTACTGAGGTCTCCACCAGGTAGCCCATCTATCCCCTGGCCATCCAGCCCCCTACTCACAAAGCTCCTGCCCATTGCCCGATCGGGGCTCCGCCGGGGAGAAACCGGAAACCCGCGATTCATCCGAAATTGCCACCTCAATACCTTGGCGACAGAAGCATGCAACGCTAGGGCTGCAATAGTTTAATTTTGATAGAGACTATTTAGCCAGTTAATTACTAAAATACTAGCCAAAGACAAAGGGCTGACGCAGCCGCCAGAAGCAGCCATAGGGCTTCTAGTCGGCGAGTGAGCTCCAGGATGGCCACAACGCTGCTGGCCGTGGGCGCTGGGCATCCCCTGGCCAACAGGGGCTTGGCCCGCAACTGCTCTCCGTAGCGATTCCAGCCCCCCAATTGAATGCCCAGCAGCTGGGCATAGGCCGCCTGGGATACGCCGGCGTTGGGGGATGGATCCGGCTTGCCATCTTTGAGCGCCTGTTGCAGCAGGCCGAGGCAGCGGCCAGGCCGGCCGGCCGCCAGGGGCAGACTCAGGGCCACCAGACGACAGGGCAGCCAGGTGAGCAGATCGTCGAGTTTGGCGCCGGCGGTGCCCAGCCAGCGCAGCCTGCCGTGCCGATAGCCCAGCATCGAATCGAGGGTGCTGGCGGCCTTAAAGGCCCAGGCCAGGGCCAGGGGCCCCGGCCAGCTGATTGCCCCCCCTATCGGCTGGCCAACTGACTGCTGGCCGAGGGTCCACAGCGCCGCCCCCACCAGCATCCAGAACAGGGGGGCGAACAGGCCATCGACAGCGTTTTCACTGGCGGTTTCCGCCGCCGCCCTCAGGATCTCCGGGCCGTCCAGGTCGCTGGTGTCGCGGCCCACGATCCAGGCCAACCGCTGGCGCGCCAGCTCCAACCGCTGCTGCCGATCGCCGGCGAGGGCCTGCAGCACGGCCGCCACCGCCTGCTCCAGGCTGCGACCCGCCAGGGCACTGGCCAGGGCGATCACCAGCAGGGCTAGTGCCACCAGCTGCATAACGCCTGGCCGGAAGCCGGCGGGGGTGGCCTGGGACCAGGTCTGCAGAGCCCAGGTCCCCAGGGCCCAGCGCTCCAGGGCCCAGCCCGCCAGCCCGCTGCCGCCCACCAGGATTGCCGTGATCAACACCCCGGCTAGCCGCAGTCGCCAGGGGCTATCCGCCGCCCAGCGCTCCGCCAAAAACCGCAGCTGACGGATCCACCAGCCCATCAGCACCACCGGGTGCGGGCACCAGCGGGGGTCGCCCAGCAGTTGATCCAAACCGCAGGCGGCGATAACCAGCAGCAGCGGCAGGCCGGGAATGCCGCCACCGCTAGGCAGGGCAGCTAGCGGCACCGCGACAGCCAGCGACACCGCAGCAGCCAGTGGCACAGCAGCAGGGCGGCCCTAGGCCGCCTTCAGCCAGCTGAACATCGAGCGCAGGCCCTTGCCCACCTGCTCGATCGGGTGCAGGGAATCCCGCTCCCGGATCCGGTTCATCTCCGGTTTGCCGGCTTCGCATTCGGCCACGAAATTGCGCGCGAAGGTGCCGTCCTGGATGTCGGTGAGGATGCGCTTCATCTCGGCCTTGGTGTCGGCCGTGATCAGGCGCGGGCCGCTCACGTAATCGCCGTATTCGGCCGTGTTGGAGATCGAATCGCGCATGGCGGTGAGGCCGCCCTTCACCATCAGATCCACGATCAGCTTCACTTCGTGCAGGCACTCGAAGTAGGCCAGCTCGGGCTGATAGCCGGCTTCCACCAGGGTCTCAAAGCCCGCCTTGACCAGCTCGCTCAGGCCGCCGCAGAGCACGGCCTGCTCACCGAACAGGTCGGTTTCAGTCTCCTCCTTGAAGTTGGTTTCGAGGATGCCGGCGCGGGTGCCGCCGATGCCCTTGGCGTAGGCCATGGCCAGCTCGCGGGCCTGGCCACTGGCATCTTGATGGATGGCGAACAGAGCGGGCACGCCCATGCCGTTTTGATATTCCCAGCGCACGGTGTGGCCGGGGCCCTTGGGGGCGATCATCACCACGTCCACATCGGCGGGGGGCTGAATCAAGCCGAAGCGGATGTTGAAGCCGTGGGCGAAGCTGAGCACCTTGCCGGCGCTGAGGTGGGGCGCGATTTCGGCGTCGTAAACCGCCTTCTGGAACTCATCTGGCAGCAGCACCATGATCCAGTCGGCCTTGGCGCAGGCGTCGGCCACGCTCAGCACCTCCAGGCCATCGGCCTTGGCCTTCTCGGCCGAGCGGCTGCCCTCGTAGAGGCCCACCACCACGTTCACACCGCTGTCCTTGAGGTTGAGGGCGTGGGCGTGGCCCTGGGAGCCATAGCCGACGATGGCCACCGTCTTGCCGTTCAGCAGGCTGAGGTCGGCGTCGGTGTCGTAATAGAGCTTGGCCATCGAGGCTTCGGGTCTGGGCTGAGCAACGCTCCAATTTACGCAAGCGGCCGACGGGCGCCCTTGGTTCACATCCCTGGGTAGCTCGTTCACAGCCCTAGTTCCCAGGAGCTACCTGCGGTCTGTGCCGGCACCGGCACAGACCCAGCCGATCAGGCCTCGCTGGGATGGGCGATCACCCGGTCGATCAAGCCGTACTCCTTGGCTTCGGCGGCACTGAGGAAGTAGTCGCGGTCGGTGTCCTTGGCGATCTTTTCCAGGGGCTGGCCGGTCATGTCGGCCATGCTCTGGTTGAGCATGTCTTTGATGCGCAGGATCTCGCGCGCTTCGATTTCGATATCGCTGGCCTGGCGCTGGCTGGTGCCACCCAGGGGTTGGTGGATCATGATCCGGCTGTGGGGCAGAGCCAGGCGCTTTCCCTTGGTGCCGGCCGACAGCAGGAAGGCCCCCATGGAGGCGGCCAGGCCCACGCAGATGGTGACCACGTCACTCTTCACATACTGCATGGTGTCGTAGATCGCCAGGCCGGCGGTCACCGAACCCCCCGGGGAGTTGATGTACAGATAGATCGGCTTGGAATTGTCTTCCGAGTCGAGATAGAGCATCTGGGCTACCAGCGCATTGGCGACACCATCGGTAACCTCCGAGCCCAGGAACAGAATTCGCTCCACCCCCAGACGCGTGTAGATGTCTACCCAGCGCTCGTACTGGCTGCCAGGCAGGCGGTAGGGAACACTCGGGGTGCCGATGGGCATGGCGTAAGGGCTCTCGGAAGGGGTCGGATGGGGGTCGGTCGCTGGCACCGCTTGCGGTGGGTGATCGAAACAGGCTGGGCTGTTGGATCAATTACCACTGCTGCCAGCAGCTGGATCAGCGAATAGATCAGGGGCTGGCACAGGCCTGGATCAGGGGCCGTTGGGTTGAGTAGACGAGACGCGGCAAGGGGCCGCTCAGCCAATGCCGCTCGGGCTGCGCCCGGGATCGACCAGGGCGGCATTGGGCAGCTCTTTTTGACTGGTGAGCACCCGATCGATCAGGCCATACTCCTTGGCCTCCTCGGCGGTGAGGTAGGTCATGCGGTCGGAGTCTTTGGACAACTGCTCCACGCTCTTGCCGGTGTTGGCCGACAGCATTTCGAGCATGGTGTGCTTGTTGTGCAACACCTCCTTGGCCCGGATCTGAATGTCGCTGGCCTGGCCGCGGGCGCCACTGCGGGGCTGGTGCAACACGATCGAGGCATGGGGCAGGGCCGCCCGCTGGCCCTTGGTGCCGGCGCTGAGGATCATCGCTGCGGTGCCCATGGCCTGGCCGATGCAGATGGTGTGCACCGGTGGCTTTACGTAACGCAGGGTGTCGCAGATGGCGAAAGCCTCTGTCTCAAAGCCAATCGCATCGCCGGAATACCAGCTGGTGCCGGTGGAGTTGATGTAAAAGAAGATTGGCTTTTCCGGATTGTCGAACTCCAGGTAGAGCAGCTGGGCGATGATCAATTCGGTGACGTCGATGCCCATCTGACGCTTGGCATCGTCGTCGCTGAACAGGGGCAGGCCCAGATAGACGATCCGCTCCTTGAGCAACAGCGAGGGCAGATCGGGGGGTGGGGTGCGCATCACAGCCGAATCGCCGTAATAGGGGGCTGATACCGACATGCGCAGCTGTTCAGGCAATGGAAGCGAGCCTAGCGGGGGCTGGAGGAGTCCGGATCCCCCTGGGCCTCGGGAGCGGCGGCGCCGCTGCCAGCCGCCTTGCCGTTGCGCCGCCGCTTGACGCCAGGGGGGGAAGCCGGGGCCGCTGGGGCTGGGCTGGCGGCGGTTGCCGGGCTGGCGGGCTCCCCCTCACAGCGGGCGAAGACGATCCGGCCTGTGGGGTTTTGCAGGGCGCCGGTGACGATCACCGGCACCCGTTCACCGATCCGCTGGCGGGCACCCTCCACCACCACCATGGTGCCGTCATCCAGGTAGCCCACCCCCTGGTCGCTCTCCTTGCCTTCTCTGGCGATTTTGAGCTGCAGTTCATCGCCGGGCTGCACCTCCGGTCGCAGGGCGATCACCAGCTCGCTGAGGTTGAGCACCCGCAGCTCCTGCACCTCCGCCACCTTGGCCAGGTTGTAGTCGGCGGTCAGCAGTTTGCCGCCGGTGTCGGCGGTGAGCTTGAGCAGCTTCTCGTCCACCCCCTGGCCCTCGTAGCGGGTGCTGTTCACCACCAGCCGCCGGCCGTACTGCTCCCGCAGCTCACTGAGCAGCTTGAGGCCGCGGCGACCGCGGCCGCGCTTGTCGGCGTTGGCGGAATCGGCGAGGGCTTGCAATTCGTCAATGACGCACT
>CANHSW010000147.1 GCA_947463165.1 Cyanobacteriota bacterium | reverse complement strand
CTGGGCGTTGGCCCCCGCTGGCTGCTGTGGATAAATACTCCAGCTAGGATGATTGTCTTGGCGATCTGAATCCTGACTTCAGCACAATCGCAGCGACCAATACTGGTAACCGGCGCTGCGGGATTTATTGGTGCTGCGGTGGCGGCCCAGTTGCTGCGCCGCGGTGAGCGCGTACTTGGCCTCGACAACCTCAACGCCTACTACAATCCCGCCCTCAAGCAGGCCCGCTTGGCCCGGTTGGTCCGGTTGGCGGCCGAGCTGGACCGGCCGGAAGCCTGGAAATTTTTGCGCCTCGATTTGGTGGATGGGCTCGCCATCGCCCAGTTGTTTGAGAGCGAACAGCCGCAGGCGGTGGTGCATCTGGCGGCCCAGGCTGGGGTGCGCCATTCGCTGGAAAATCCCGCCGTTTATATCCAGAGCAACCTGGTGGGTTTTGGTCATCTGTTGGAGGGCTGCCGCCAGCAGCGGGTGGCGCATTTGGTTTATGCATCCAGCAGCTCGGTATACGGGGGCAACCGCCAGATGCCCTTTGCTGAAGGGCAGTTGGTGAACCATCCGGTGAGCCTTTACGCCGCCACCAAGGCGGCCAATGAGCTGATGGCCCACACCTACAGCCACCTCTACAACCTGCCGGCCACGGGCCTGCGCTTCTTCACGGTATACGGCCCCTGGGGCCGTCCGGATATGGCGCCGATGCTGTTTGCCAGGGCGATTCTGGCTGGCGAGCCGATTCGGGTTTTTAACTATGGCCGCATGCGCCGCGATTTCACCTATATCGATGACATCGTCGAGGCGGTGATCGGCTGCTTGGATCGGCCGGCCAGCGCCGATCCCCACTTTGATCCCGCCGCTCCGGATCCGGCCACCAGCTGGGCGCCCCATCGACTGTTCAACATCGGCAATTCCCAGCCAACCGAGCTGCTGCACTTCATCGGGGTGCTGGAGCAGGCCCTGGGCAAGTCAGCGATCATGGAGTTGCTGCCGATCCAACCCGGTGATGTGGAGGCCACGGCTGCCGATACCAGTCGCCTGGATGCTTGGCTGGGTTTTCGGCCCAGCACCTCCATTGAGCTGGGATTGCAGAGGTTTGCCGACTGGGTGCTGCAGCTAGATCCTGCCCTGCTTGGCTGAGCGGTTTGGGCAGCTGAGTGGTCCGGCCATTGCAGCTGATTAACTGCAGCTGATCAACGAAAAACTGGAGCTGACCAACAAAAAAGCGGACTATGCAGTCCGCCTCAAAAGGAACCCCAGACTGGAGCTGGAGCTCAAGGCTTGAAGCCGCAGCTCAAGCTGAACCAACGCCGGTGTAGGCACCGTAGAAGAACAGGCCCACCACGAAAATCACGGCAATGCCACCGGCTGTGGCTACGAGCCACAGGGGAAGCACGCCTTCTGTCCAGCGGGAGCGCCAGGCAACGGCGGGACGGCCATCGGGAAGACGGTCGGGAATGCGGCCGTCAGGCAGGTTGGATTTCTTGCCGCTCATCGGAGTGAATGCGCGAATCGGAACAGAAGAGACGCCGGGGCGACTCAGTTGAAGAAGTAGCTGGAGAAAAGCACTCCGGTCACGAAGACCAACAGCAGTCCCAGGTAAAGACTGGTGCGGTTGAGTTCGACCGGCAGGTTATTGGGGTTGGTGTTGCGTTGCAGGCCCATGGGATCAGCGACGGATGAACTGCATGGCAGCCAAGGCGCCCAGGAAAAATACCGTGGGGATGCCGAGGGCGTGAACGGAAAGCCAGCGCACCGTGAAGATCGGGTAATTGCGCGGCGTGGTTGTGGCGGGGGACTGGGTCATGGTTCGGTTTATTGCAGGCGCTGGTCAAGTTGAGTCTTGCCCTGGTAGCGCTGGCTCACCACGGGTGCCTTGCTTTCTGTTGCCTGGAAATAGGCATCAGGCCTGGGGGTGCCGAAGGCGTCGTAGGCCAACCCAGTGGACACGAAAAAGAAGCCCGCCAGGAAGATGGCCGGCAGGGTGACCGCATGAATCACCCAATAGCGGATGCTCGTAATGATTTCGAAGAACGGGCGTTCCCCTGTAGAGCCGGCAGCCATAGCGACAAGCGTTCAGCGATTTGATCCTAAGGGCCAGCCGGCGGGCACCGCTGCCGATCCGGTGGCTTGGTTACACAGGGAAAGAGAAGCGGGCCCGGAAAGGGGTTTAGCCGATCCAGCGGAGCAGGGCACCGCGTTCTCCCAACACGAAGCCCTTGCCGTCTGGGGTGAAGCGGATGCGGGTGAAATTCGTGGGTTGCTGGCTGCCCACGGGGTCTTTTTGCCAGCTATGGCCGCCATCGCTGCTCACCAGCAGGGTGCCGTTGCCACCGCCGGTCCAGACCGAGCCCTGGGGATCCCAGGCCAAGTCCAGGTAGCCGTAGCCATTGGTGATCGGGATGATCGCCTTGCCCCACTGGTCGGGGTCGGCGGCATCGGGATTGAAGCGCAGCTGGGCGCCCCTGGCGACCATCCAGAGGCCCCCTTCTGGCTGGAAGCCCATGCTTTGCAGGCGTTGGCTGCTCACCCGTTGGTGCAACTGCCAGGTCGCCTGGCCTGGATTCCAGGTGGAGAAGAAATTGCCCAGGCCGCTGACGCTCACGTAGCGGCCATCGTCGCTGCGGCGCAGCTCCCGCACCGCCCCAGCGGCGTCACTCACCTGGGCCTGCCAGCTGTTGCCCCCGTCGGTGCTGCTGTAGATGGCGCCCACGTTGGTGGCCAGCTCGGCGGCGTTGCGGCCGGTGGCGCTGATCAGATAGGGCTCGCCAGGCAGCTTGGTATCGAGGAACAGGCGGTTCCAGTTTTGGCCGGCATCGGTGCTGTGCAGTAACAGGCCTGGTTGGCCGGCGATCCAGCCCTCGTCGCCTTTGAAGTCGATGCTGATCAGGCGGAAGTTTTCCTCGGGCGGCAGATCCAGGGACCGCTCTGCCCAGCTGGCGCCGCCGTCGTTGGTTTCCAGGATCAGGCGGTTGCTGCCCACCAGGAAGCCATGGCTCTGGTTGCTGAAGGCCACATCCAGGGGGTTGGAGCGGGTATTCAGCTCCACGGGCTGCCAGGGGCTCACCTGGGCGGCACTGAGGCCGGTGGTGACGCAGCCGCCCAGGCCAAGGGCCAGCAGCAGGGTCAACAGGGGGGTGATCAGGCCTTGCAACAGGCGTTGGATCAGGCGTTGGGGCACGGAATCGGGCGCGAGGGACTCTGGGGGAGGGGCGGATCGGCGGCAGGCGGGCGCCATGGCGCCGGCGGTTCAGCTCAGCTCAGCGCAGCGAGTAGAGCGACAGGAAGAAGGCGATGGCCAGGGCGAAACCGCCAAAGATCAACACGTTCTTTTGGCCGGGGGTTAGCTGATTCACCCCCAGGCCGAAGTTGAGGTTCTCCTCGAAGCCGCTGGGCTTGTTGCGGGGGCCGATGTCCTTGAAGGCGCCCACCTTGCTGCGGCAGACCGGGCAGCGGAAGCTGGCCGCATCCAGCTCCAGAAATGGGGTGCCAGCGGCGATGCCCACTTTTTTCACCCCTTCTTGGGGGTCATAGACAAAGCCGCAGCTGCGGCACTCAAACCGGTGGGAGGCCAGGTCGTCGTCTGGATCGAGGCCGGCGCCAGCCGCTGGACTGGCGGCAGGCTTGGGCTCGGCTGCAGCTGCTTCTGCGGTGTTAACCGCTGGGCTGGCGGCAGGCTCGGCCTCAGTTGCGGGCTTGGTGGGCGGCTCGGTTGCCAGCTCAGTTGCAAGCTCAGTTGGTGGCTGGGCTGGCTCTGGGCCAATCGGGTCCTGCTGATCGCCTGGTGTCGCGTTCATCCCTGGGCCGATGGGCTGCGCCAAACTCTATCCAGGTTGGCTCTGGCCCCCAATAGCGCGCCACCAGACCCAGCTCGCCGCTTGATCAGGTCGCCAGCAAAAGAGCACCTGCAAAACAGCTCAACCAAAAGAGGGCCAGCCCACAGCCCCCAGTCTTGGCTGGTGGGTGCCAGACTGCCCGCCACGCTTCGGCTGGCCTGAATGTTCGTGCTCTCCGGCTACGACGCCTTTCTCGGCTTTTTGCTGATCTCGGCCGCCGTGCCTGTGCTGGCCCTGGTGACCAACAAGCTGCTGGCTCCCAAGAGCCGTGCCGGCGAGAGGGAACTCACCTACGAATCGGGCATGGAGCCGATTGGCGGTGCCTGGATCCAGTTCAACATCCGCTACTACATGTTTGCGCTGGTCTTCGTGATCTTCGACGTGGAGACCGTCTTTCTCTATCCCTGGGCGGTGGCCTTCCACCGCCTTGGTTTGCTGGCCTTTATCGAGGCCCTGATTTTCATCGCCATCCTGGTGGTGGCGCTGGCCTACGCCTGGCGCAAGGGCGCCCTCGAGTGGAGCTGATCCTCCCCTGAACCCATGACCCTTTCCACCGCCCAATCCGGCATGGCTGAGGCCCTGTCCGTTGCCGCTCTCAAGGATCTGCGGGCCTCCACCTGCGGGCCTGTGGCAGCCCCCCAGATCACCTCGGATCTCTCCGAGAACGTGATCCTCACCACCCTCGACGACATCCATAACTGGGCTCGTCTCAGCAGCCTCTGGCCGCTGCTCTATGGCACGGCCTGTTGCTTCATCGAGTTCGCCGCCCTGATTGGCTCGCGCTTTGACTTCGACCGCTTTGGCCTGGTGCCCCGCTCCAGCCCCCGCCAGGCGGATCTGTTGATCGTCGCCGGCACCGTGACCATGAAGATGGCCCCGGCCCTGGTGAGGCTCTACGAGCAGATGCCTGAGCCCAAGTACGTGATCGCCATGGGGGCATGCACGATTACTGGCGGCATGTTTTCCGCCGATTCCACCACCGCCGTGCGCGGCGTAGACAAGCTGATTCCGGTGGACCTCTACCTGCCCGGCTGCCCGCCTCGGCCTGAGGCCATTTTTGATGCGGTGATCAAGCTGCGCAAAAAGGTGGGCAACGAGGCCCTGGCCGAGCGGGGCAACCTGCTGCCCAGCCACCGCTACTTCACGATCAGCCATCAGATGAAGGCCGTGGAGCCGATCGTGAACGGCCAGTACCTGGGCGCTGAAACCCAGAAACTGGCTCTGGCGGCCGCGGCCGGTCTGCCCCTGGCGGCCCCTGGGGAGTCGGCCTCTCTGGCCAGCGTTCCAGCTGTTCCAGCTACTACCCCAGCTCCGGGCGCCTAGCCAGCCCCTGCCACCACTAAAGCCATCTCCGCCTGCTTCCAGTCATGCCCGACGAGACCGCCCCCGCTTCCACCTCGGCAGACCAGGCGGCTGGCACGGCCATCGCCAGCTTGGCGCCGGGCCCGGTGAGCCTTTGGCTTACGGGCCAAGGCTTTGACCATGAGCTGCTGCCGGCCGATCATCTGGCGGTGGAAGTGATTGGCGTGGAAGCGGTGTTTCTGCCGGTGGTCGCCGCAGCACTAAAGGCGATCGGCTTCGATTACCTGCAGTGCCAAGGCGGTTACGACGAGGGCCCCGGTGGTCGGCTGGTGAGCTTCTATCACCTGGTGAAGCTGGCCGCCCTGGCCGATCGCATCGCCAGCCCCGCCTCAGCGGCAGGCAGTAGCCAAAATTTGCCGCTCGAGGCCAAGTTGGAGGAGGTGCGCCTGAAGGTGTTTCTGCAGCGCGATGGCGACCTCACCATCCCCAGCCTCTATGGGTTGTTTCGCGGCGCTGACTGGCAGGAGCGGGAAACCTTCGACATGTATGGCATCAGCTATGCGGGCCATCCCCATCCGAAGCGATTGCTGATGCCCGAAGACTGGATTGGCTATCCCCTGCGCAAGGATTACGTGCAGCCAGACTTCTACGAGATGCAGGACGCCTATTAAGCCCATTAAGTTTTTTGGATTATTTGGCGGGGGCTCCACTTTGCGGGCTCTCCTGTTGGCAAGCCGTCAGGTTGGCGGGTTCCTGTTGGTAGACCCCTTGGTTTTTAGTGGTTTTATAAGCAGCTTGAAAAATGGCCCGTCTGGG
>CANHSW010000146.1 GCA_947463165.1 Cyanobacteriota bacterium | reverse complement strand
AGTCTGGGTGACCGAGCCATAAAGACCAAGAAAATTCCATCGAGCACCACCGGAGGTCTTTGGATTAGCAGTAACTACATCAACATCTTTGTTATCAAGATCAGCCCAGTTCTTAACTTTCTTAGGGTTGCCGGGCCTCACAAAGAAAGCTATAACTGAATTAGTGATCATGGAATTATTTGGTAGTTCCTTTTCCCAGCCCGGCTGGATCAGGCCTGCTTCCTGAACCTTCAGCACATCACCAGCCAGTGCCAAGCCAACCAAATCAGCAGGGAGGCCATCAATAACTGCCCTGGTTTGGGAGCCTGAACCGCCATAACTAGCTTTTATTACCACTTCTTGGCCAGTCTTTTTCTTCCATTCATCTTGAAATTGTGGTATAATTTTATCATATGCTGATTTGGTAACAGCATAGCTTACTAGCAGAATCTCCTGCTTCGGAGGGGGGGCAGCCCCTTTCTTGGCTTGCGCGAAGGCGGAATCGGAAAAGCTACCGCCGGCACTGGCCACCGCTGCGATAGCCAGACCGGCTCCGAGACGGCGGGAGAGGGAGGTGGGGAAGTAATCCACGAAAAACCGATTGGACATGACCCCAATATAGAGGCTGGTGGACCCAGCCGGGGTATCCCCAACCACATCGGTCGGGAAACCGTAGTCAGGGAGGGAAGCTGCGGGTCTGCCAAAATCCAGACAAGCCATTCCCCACTAAGCCAGTGTCCTTTGGTTCTAAAGCCGAGTATGGCCTCGTGGCCCTGATGGAACTGGCTAGTGCCTACGCCACGGGAGAGATCCTGCGGGTCACGGAGATCGCCAACCGTCAGTCGATTCCAGACCGCTACCTGGAGCAGATGCTCGCCACGCTTCGTCGCGGCCAGCTGCTCAGCAGCCTGCGTGGTCCCCGTGGGGGATACCGGCTGACCAGGCCACCGGCTGAAATCAGCTTGGCTGAAGTGCTGGCCTGCCTTGAGGGGGAAGCCGCCGGTCGCCCCCTGCCTCCGCAACGCACACCTGAGTTCGAAGTTCTCCACTCCCTGGCTGTGGATCTCGTTAACCAACGCCAAGCCATCCTGAGCGGCACAACGCTCCAGCAGCTGCTAGAGCGCCGAGACGCTCTTTCCAAGTCCCAGGCCATGTACTTCATCTGAGCGGATTGTCAGCAAGCCGTCACCCGAGGGAAAGCACCGGTAGACCGATGGGGTTTTGGTGCTATGGTTTCTTTCAGTCGTCGGCGCCCCATGGCCTGTTGTTGTCGAATGCCATCTGCCAGCACCCTGCTGGCACAGCCAATTTCCATGACACCAACCGCTTATCTGTCTCATGACCGCCACCGCCTACATCGTCAAGGACCCGCTTCACCTCACCCTTCAACCTGGCTCCGTCCTGCCTGACAACCTCAGCTGGAAGATAATAGAAGGCTATATAGTCACAAATTACTGGAACGAAGAGGGGGAAACAATCGTTCTGGGGGTATGGGGACAAGGTGACTGGGTCACCACCGCATACTCGGCACTGAAACCAATTGAAATTCAGTGCATATCTACTGTTGTGGTAGAGCAATTTGAGCCAACAGCTGAAGACATTAATCAGCTTTTGCTCCAGCAAATCAAGAACCTTGAGGAAATCTTCCAGCTGAACAGAATTCGCGCTGCAGACCAGCGCCTGATCACCCTGCTAACCTGGATTGGTCGCCGCTTCGGCCAGGTAAGCACACGTGGCTATCGTTTCTCCCTGAAGGATATGCACCTCACCCATAGGACTCTAGCCGATATTTGTGGCCTTACCCGCGTCACTGTCACCAAAGCGCTTAATCGCTACAAGGTTGATGGAACTCTCCAGCAAGTGAGCAAAGACGATCTGCTCATCCCAGCCTGGGTTCGATCTGCTCAAAAGACTGCATACGACAATTAGAGCATCAAACCTCCCAGAAGCACAGCTTAACCAAATTCATCCCTGGGATTGGTGTTGGAAATATTTTTTGCAATTTCACCCATCTAAAACTACGATAATTTTCAACCAAGCCAGTCACGGATCCGTGACTGGCTTATTTATTGTAATTCGGCGGCCAGTGAACAAATAACTTATTTACCCGGACGGGATGGTGTAGACAGCCGACATGGCGTTGGCAAGCTGCACATCAGCGAGGCTGGTTCTCTCAAGCTCAGCCAACCAGCGGTCTTCAATCTGCTGAATCCATAAAAAGGTGCCGACAGCATCAGCCTGCCGATCTAATCCTGTTGCGCCAGCAAGTCCCTGATGCAGACGTCGCAAGTTGATTTCTTGAGGCGGGAGGGCCAGTTGGTAGCCGCCCCTGGAGCCGGTTTTACTGGTTACAAAACCAAGCCGCCGCAACTCAAAGAGAACATTATTCAAGTAGCTGCTGGGAATATTATGCAGTGCAGCAATTTCAGCAGCCTTGAGGCTGGTTTCAGCCGCTGCTATTTCATGAAGGCTCACTAATGCGTAACGAAAAGTCGCGGAGAACAAGCCCTTGAGCCATCGGAGCCCCCAGCTTACCTCGATAAACCGATCGGGGATGTGCCTTGGGAAACTTGAGCCGTTGCTCAGATGCTGTAGTCAGGCACGAACGCCCGGGCGTTGCGGCTGCGCACGTGCAGATTGCTGCCGGGCTGCAAACTGCCAAAGACGATCTGCTCCCTGGGGATCTGGGCAGTAATCAACTGGCCATCTCTGAGCAGCAGTTCGGCCTGCAAATCGCGACCCATGTGGCTGAGGCGCCGGAGCTCCACAGGCACCGTGCCAGCCTGGGGCTCTAAAAACACCTCCAAGTCGTGGGGGCGCACGAACAATTGGGCATCAACTGGGGCATCCGCGGCAGGGCCCGCCACCTGCATGGCCCCCTGGGGAAGCACGTTGACAGCACCGATGAAGCCCATCACGAAGGGAGTCGCCGGCTGGTCATAGATTTCAGCGGGTGTGCCGATCTGCTCGACCCGGCCGTTGTTCATCACAACGATCTTGTCGGCCACCTCCATCGCCTCCTCCTGGTCGTGGGTAACTATTACAGTGGTGACATGCATCTCGTCGTGAAGATTGCGTAGCCAGGCGCGCAGCTCTTTGCGTACCTTGGCATCTAAGGCACTGAACGGCTCATCCAGCAGCAGCACCCGGGGCTGGACCGCCAGAGCTCTGGCAAGGGCCACCCGCTGGCGTTGTCCACCGGAAAGCTGGGATGGATAACGGTTGCCCAGCCCTTGCATCTGGACCAACTCCAGCAGCTCATCCACCCGGCGACGAATCGCTTCCTGCTTCCATCTCCTCAGCTCCAGACCAAAGGCCACGTTCTGGCGAACGTTGCGGTGCTTGAACAGGGCGAAATGCTGAAAAACGAAGCCCACCTGGCGATCCTGAACGGAACGAGCGGTGGCTTCCTCGCCCGTGATCCAGATCCGTCCCTCGTCGATCTGCTCAAGGCCGGCGATCAGGCGCAGCAAGGTGCTCTTGCCCGAACCAGAGGGCCCCAGCAGCGCCACCAAGGAGCCGCTCTCCACATCAACACTAACGTTGTCGACGGCGCGGAAGTCGTCGAAGCACTTGCTCACGTTGGCGACCCGGATCCCCATTGCTCTTTATCGTTTCGGTGATTTTGATCCAAGATAGGGATTGACAAGCCCGACCCAGGCCCGCTGCCAAGCCGTCTGCCCCAGCCACCAGCAGCGCCGCCCCCATGATAGGCACGTAACCACGGCAAAAAAGCGTGGTTTATTTGGAATTAAGATGTTACGGTCCCTGCACCAGCAACATCCGGCTAAATGGACGCCACCCTTGCCAAGTTGCGACGCCTGGGCAGCCGCTTACCAAAGCTTGCGCTTCCCAGCTGGTCATGGCGGATCACTTGGGTGTATCTCACCCTGATGCTTTTCCTGCCTCTGGCGGGCATGCTGCTCAAGGCTTCCCGTGTTAGCCCAAGCGACTTTTGGGAGATGGCCACCAGCCCAGAAGCAATTGCCACCTACAAGATTAGCTTCGGCCTCTCGCTGGTTGCCAGCCTGATCAATGGGATTTTTGGCTTGATCATCGCCTGGGCATTGATTCGCTGCCGCTTTCCTGGGCAGAAGCTACTCGACGCGCTTCTGGATCTGCCATTTGCCCTGCCCACTGCCGTTGCTGGTTTGGCCCTTACAGCCGTCTACAGCGAAGAGGGATGGCTTGGTAAACCCATCTATCAACTGTTTGGGGTCAAGGTGGCCTTCACCTCCCTAGGCGTCGCTGTGGCGATGGTATTCATTTCTCTTCCCTTCGTTGTCCGTACCGTTGAACCCGTATTGCGCTCCCTGGAGAAGGAGCAAGAAGAGGCTGCCTGGTGCCTTGGGGCCAGTCAAGGACAAACCTTTACTCGAGTGATTCTTCCCCAGCTACTACCGGCAATTCTTTCAGGAGTGGCCCAAGGATATAGCCGCGCGGTAGGCGAATACGGTTCCGTGGTAATGATTTCAAGCAATGTCCCCTTTCGCGACCTGATAACGCCAACGTTAATCATTCAAAAACTTGAAGAATACGATTTACCAGCCGCCACGGTTCTTGGCACCGTGATGTTAATTTTTTCCCTGGTGAGTCTTCTGTTGATAAATCTCATTCAGGTTTGGGGTCAGCGCTACCAGGGGAAAACTGCATCCTCCTGAGATACTGCATTTTAGCTTTTAGCAACTTTTATCCTTTTAATTTCTTCAAAACCAATGATCACTGTCACTCCACAACCACAACAAATTCGCCCGCCGAAATTAGTGGCTCCCAAACTTAAAGATCGACTCCAGAGTCTGATACCTGGGCTGATCGTATTCACGGCTTGCCTGTATGTGGGAATTGTAATCCTGCTGCCTGCTCTTGCCGTGATCGTTGAAGCATTTGCCAAAGGCCTGGCCCCATTCTTAGAGAGCTTTCAGTCTGAGGATCTGATGTCGGCTCTGCGGCTCACCTTGCTAGATGCGGCAATCGTAGTACCCGCCAATTGTATCTTCGGCCTAGCAGCTGCCACAGCAATCGCCCGGCGCCAGTTCCGCGGCAAGGCCCTATTACTGAGCATCATCGACCTGCCCTTCTCAATCTCGCCAGTGGTGGTGGGTCTGATGATTGTGCTGCTTTACAGCCCCACCAATGGGCTGTTTGCGGATCTGATCAATCACCTAGACATTAAGATTCTTTTTTCCGCCCCGGCGATCGTGCTTGCCACCATCATCGT
This sequence comes from Cyanobacteriota bacterium, assembly GCA_947463165.1. Lineage (GTDB taxonomy): Bacteria > Cyanobacteriota > Cyanobacteriia > PCC-6307 > Cyanobiaceae > UBA5018. The sequence goes on along the minus strand of CANHSW010000146.1, from coordinate 766 downwards.
CACCTTTCCATTCATGGCTAGGGAAGTAATTCCATTGCTCGAGGAAGAAGGGTGGGATCAGGAAGAAGCCGCCAAAACCCTTGGCGCCAATAGCTGGCAAGTGTTCTGGAAGGTCACCTTGCCATCGGTGCGCTGGGCGGCTCTTTACGGTGCCATCCTCACTACCGCCAGGGCCCTGGGAGAATTTGGTGCCGTTTCGGTGGTGAGCGGCAATATTCGCGGTCAAACCCAGACCCTCCCCTTGTTCGTAGAAGATGCTTACAAGCAATACAACACAGAGCTTGCTTTTGGTGCAGCCGTAATCTTGATGAGCGTTTCCATTGTGTCCCTGGTCCTCAAGCTAATTCTGGAAAGGCTTCTAGAGCACGACAAAGCAAGCCGCTCTGCTACAACATCAGAATGAAAAGCTTGGAACGGAGGATCACCCATTGCCATAGCCCCCTATTGACAGGGCTACTTATTGATAGGGACACTTATTCCCAGGGCCGTCGATTATCGGGAGCTTTTTTCTTCGCCAGCCTGGCTTTGCAGCAAGCTCATTGTTAAATCTATTCAGTTGGTTAGTAAGTTAGGCGGTTAGCTGGCTAGCCAGCCACTTGATTGGCTGGCCGGTTAGCTAGTTGGCTGGTTAGCTGGTTAGCTAGTTGGCTGGTTAGCTGGTTAGCTAGTTGGCTGGTTAGCTGGTTAGCTGGTTAGCTAGTTGGCTGGTTAGCTGGTTAGCTGGTTAGCTGGTTAGCTGGTTAGCTGGTTAGCTGGTTAGCTGGTT
>CANHSW010000145.1 GCA_947463165.1 Cyanobacteriota bacterium | reverse complement strand
CAAAATCCCCCTGTTTGTTCCAGGTTAATTTTATTACTGGCTGCTCCCCGCTCTGGTTCTTACCATCTTTGCCGTTTGTTTTGGGCTTTGGGCCTGGGTCGTCCCACCGAGTACTTTAATCCAATCCATGCCCATGCTTGGGCTAGGTTTTCCGAGGGCTGGCAGCATAGCTATCAACAATCTAGCCATGGCTTTCAGTCTACATTAGATCGTTTTCGGACTTTTGTTTTCCCAGGCAGTCAGATGCCTGGCTTCGCAACGCGCCTGGCCCGGGTTAAATCGCTAAATAAAAAATCCTTGTCCCGGTTAATTGTAGCGAGAAGTTGTAAATCTCGTTTTACAAATAGTTGCTACTTTGCCAGTAAGTTGCAGGCCGGTCAGCTTGGATCCCTGGCTAATGCCCGTAGCCGGGTGTTTTTGCCACAGGCTCGCCTTGGTTTGCTAGCTCCTTTTGATCAAAATCCACCGCTATTGGTTGTGCTTGTGCGTAGAGACTGGCAAAGGGCCCTGTTTTCATTTCACCTATCTCTCTGTAGTGGTTGTTTTGATGATAGCATCGCTTATAGTTATCAACATCGTCCCTTGTCGAGGATGGGAAAAGCCTCCGACCTTATTGATGACCTACGCGCCTATCGACGGCATTTGGAATGGCTGGTTCAGTGTGTGAACTCGGCTATTGATCCGTTGCGGGTGGTTGCTTATGAGGATTTGGTTGCCGATCAGGACCTCGCTCTGCGTAGACTATTGGATTTCTTGGAGCCGGTTGATCAGATGCCCGATGATGCTGTTATCAAGAGTTTATTAAATTTCCGTATTCATAGACCACTGTTAGATCATGCCTGGCAAAGCCAGCGGGCAGCCTGGTTGTTGCGTATCGCTGATCTGTTTGAGACCCAAGGCCTCAATCGCCATCCAGAGGCAGAGCGCTGTGGGCGGTTAACCGGGATCCTCGATGCGATGTCTATGGTGACTTGAGGTCGTCTCGGGAAATGCCAGTATTGATTGATTTCACGTTGCCTGATGCGTTGCGGCGACTGACCTGCTCCCTGCTCTGATCAGTGGTGTGGGCAATTTTGCGAGCCCCTCTTGATGCCAGCCGGCTCTGTTATTCTTTGAGGCGCATTTAAAGTTGATTTTACGATATTCTGAAGTGAGAATATTCCAAGGTGAAAATATCCCGAAGTAGTCCCGTTCCGACGTGGGTATATTCTGAGGGGGCATATCCCGAAATTGGCATGTAACGAAGTGGGGATATCCTGAAATGGTGATTCCTTGAGGTGGTGGTTTTTGTTGGTAGGCAATGTTTTGATTCTGGGCTAAGGGCTCTCTATTGGATGCTCGCCGGCCTTGGCGCTGGTGCATTCCTTTGCTTGGCGCGGGTCTTAGAGGTGAGCTCGCAGGCCGGTCATGGCCAATAGCTGGCAGCGCAGGCCAGCTGGCAGCGCCTTTGCTAGACCTGTGGCCACTAGCGTTAGGGGCCGAGCTAGCAGGCCTTGCAGCATGTGGCGGGCTCGCTGATCGCGGATCTTTGCTGGCAGGGGTGGGGGAATTGGCCGTTGGCTGGCTTGCCCCTGGCTGGCAAAGGTTTGCCATTGGTTAGCTGTGGCGCTGGCGGTGTAGCGGTTTGCCTGTAGTGTTGCCTCCATCAGCCAGCGGGCCGGCAGCTGTCTGTTGGCGCCGACCCGCTGGCGGTCAGTATGGGCTAGGTCTTTGACACCTGCCTGCGGTAGTAGGGCTAATCTGCTGCCGGGGATTAATAGCATGCGCTCAAATAAATCAATATCGTCATAGCCCCAGCCGTGCAGGTATTCATTGAAGCCCCCCGCCGCGGCGAACAGGCTGGCGTCTACGCCAAACAGTCCCCAAAGGGCCGGGATTTTGTCGGCCCTTGGCCCTCCTGGTAACGCTGCAATCTGTAGTTCGGCTCTCGCCGGCTCGAGGGCGCGGAAAAAAGGGGCTTCAAGTATGCAGTCCGCGTCCACCTTCAACAGCCAGCTACCTCTGGCCTCCGCCATCGCTCGATTCAGGGCGCGGCTCAGCCACCAGCTTCGCTCCCCTTCCACCCGCACCAGGCGGATGCGGGGATCCTCCGGCAAGGCGTCCACATCTACTGGCGGATGGGATGACCAATCGAGAATTATATGTTCTTGATGATGGCCATAATGGCTGATTGACGCCGCGCTTTTGTTGAGGTGATCCTGTCGGTTATGAACTGCGGTAACTATCGATAAGCCTGGCTGAAATGGCTGGCGATTTGTCACTTTTGTTCTATTTGGCTTCCATCCAGTTGCGGCCGCTGCCTATGTCAGCCACCAGGGGCACCGATAGGCTGATCGCCTGCTCCATGCAGTCTCGGGTGAGGCTGCGCACCGCCTCCAGGGCCTCGGGGGCCGCCTCCAGCACCAGTTCATCGTGCACCTGCAGTAGTAGATGCGCCTGCATTCCCGCCTGCTCCAATTGCCGGTGCAGTTGCACCATCGCCAGCTTGATGATGTCCGCTGAAGATCCTTGAATTGGTGCATTGGCGGCAGCCCGCAGCTGCTGGGCCTCCAGGCCGCCGCGGCGGGCCACCTCCAGGTCTATGTCCATGGGCTCGCGGCCCAGTAGCCGGCCCAGGCCGCTGGGATCGAATTGGAACGGCCGGCGGCGCCCCAGAATCGTTTCCACATAGCCGCGACTTAGGGCCAGCCTCTCCTGGAGTTCAAGGTAGGCAAATACCTGGGGATAGCGCTGGCGGTAACGGCTGAGGAATTCCTTGGCCTGCCCTTGGCTGACACCGGTTTCCCTGGCAAACCGCTGGGCTCCCATGCCATAAATCACCCCGAAATTGATCGTTTTACCTAGGCGGCGCTCGTCGGCATTCACCTGCTCTTTTTCCAGCAGCAGCCGAGCGGTGAGGGCGTGAACGTCTTCCTTGTTTTTAAACGCCTCAATTAGTACCTCTTCCCCAGATAGATGGGTAAGAATTCTTAATTCGATTTGTGAGTAGTCTGCGCTGAGTAGCTGCCAGCCCTCCTGGGGTAGAAACGCCTGGCGGATCTGGCGTGAGAAGGCATTGCGAATCGGAATGTTTTGCAGGTTGGGGTTGCTGCTGCTCAGTCGCCCGGTGGCGGTGACCGCCTGGTTGAAATCGGTGTGCACCCGGCCCGTCTCCGGCTCCACCAGGGCGGGTAGGGCATCCACGTAGGTGCTCTTGAGCTTGCTGAGGGTGCGGTGTTCCAGCACCAAGGGCACCACCGGATGGGCGTCCTCCAGCTTTTCCAGCACGGCTGCATCTGTGCTCCAGCCGGTTTTGGTCTTGCGCGACTTCTTGCGGTCCAGACCGAGCTGGTCGAACAGCAGCTCGCCCAGCTGCTTGGGGGAAGCGAGGTTGAACTCCACCCCCCCGGCCGCCTCCCGGGCCTGCAGCTCCAGTGACGCCAGGCTGGCGGCCAGTTCCTGGCTCAGTTTGGCCAGCACGGGGATGTCGATGCGGATGCCGGTGGCTTCCATGGCCGCCAGCACCGGCTCCAGCGGCAGTTCCACCTGCCGCAGCAACTCGGGCAGGGCCGGGCCCAGCTCCGCCAGTTGCCGGCGCAACAGGCCGGTGAGCCGCCAGGTTAGGTGTACATCCATGCCGCAATAGTTGGCGGCCTCTTTCACAGGCACAGCGGCAAAGTTGGCTCCCTTGGGTACCAGTTCCGTGAAGCTGATCGGGGTGAAGCCGAAGTTGCGCTGGGCCAGCATCTCCAGGGAGTGTTTGGCGTTGGCATCGCGCAGGTAGTCGGCCAGCAGGGTGTCCATCACCACGCCCGCCAAGCTGAGGCCATGGCGCAGCAGCACCAGCCGGTCGTATTTGGCGTTTTGCAGGGTTTTCGGGTGCTCCGGGCTGGCCAGCCAGGGCGCCAGGGCGCCCAACACCAGATCCAGGGGCAGCTGCGCCGTTGGCGGCTCGCCGCTGGGCTCGCTGGCCTGGCTTGGCTCGATCGCCAGCTGGGAGGCCCAGGCGGCCGGGGGGGCATCGAGTTGCTGGCTGGTGGGCTGCTGGGGGCTGCTCTGGTGGGCGATGGGGATGTAGGCCAGATCGCCCAGTCCTTCCCCCCAGCAAAGCCCGATGCCCACCAGCTCGGCCTCAAAGGGGTTGAGCGCCGTGGTTTCGGTATCCAGGGCGATCGGTGCCGCCGGATCGATGGCCGCCTCCAGGCGCTGCACCAGGGCCGCCAGGGCTGGGGCCGTGGTGATTAGCTGCGGTGTCAGGGCCGGTGGCTCGGGCTTTCTCTCTGGCCAGGCCATCGCGGCTGAAGCCATCGCCGCCGCCGGCTCTACTGCAGGCCCTACGGCCGGCTCTGCAGCCCGCTCCCCCGACTGTTGCTGCGCTGCCGTCGCTGTGGAGTCGCCGCTAGCGCCCCTGCTCTGGCTGCTGCTGGCGCCATTTTCGGCGTTGTTGCCAGCGGCGTCCGCAGACAAGAGCTGGGCAAAGTTTTGAGCTTGGCGCCCCAGGCTGTGCAGTTCCAGGCGCTCCAGGCTGGCGGCCAGGGCCTCCACGTTCACGCTTCCCAGGCCCAGGCGCGGCTCGGCGGGTAGGGGGATGTCCACCAGGATCTCCGCCAGCATCCGCGAGCGGTAGGCGTTATCCCGATCGGCCAGCAGCTTCGCCTTGAGGCTCCCCTTGATCGCCCCTTGGCCATCCTTGGGGCCGGTGAGCTTGTCGAGGGTGGCGTAGACGCCATCGAGATGGCCGTTTTCCTTGAGCAGGGTGATCGCCGTTTTCGGGCCCACCCCCTTCACTCCTGGGATGTTGTCTGAGCTGTCGCCGGTGAGGGCCTTGAGATCCACCACCTCCTCCGGCGGCACCCCGAGGCGGGCGATCACCGCTTCGCGGTTGATCTGAATCGGACCGCTGCCCTTGGCATAGGGGCCACCGCCCATGTACAGCACGGCGATGTCGCGCTCGTCGTCCACCAGCTGGAATAGATCCCGATCCCCCGACAGGATGCGCACCCTCCAGCCGGCGTTGGCGGCCCGGTTGGCCAGGGTGCCGAGCACGTCGTCGGCCTCATAGCCAGGCGCCATGCACAGGGGGATGTCCAGGTCTTGCCGCAGGATCTGCTGCAGGTTGTCCAGATCGGCGAAGAACTGCTCGGGCGCCTCGTCGCGGTGGGCCTTGTAGCTGGCGTCGGCCTGGTGGCGGAAGGTGGGTTCGGCGGTGTCGAAGGCGATCACCACCCCCTGGGGGGCGAGCCCCTTGCCGTTCTCCAGCAGCGCCTTGAGAAAGCCGTAGGTCACCGAGGTGGGGATGCCCGCCTTGGTGCTCAGGCCGCCTTCTCCTCCCTTGGCAAAGGCGTAGAAGCTGCGGAAGGCGAGCGAGTGGCCATCCACCAGGAGCAGCAGGGGCTTGGCCGCCTCTGAAAGGGCAGCGCCGCCCGGATCCCCTGTGGTCATGGCCCCATCTAATTGATCCAGCAGCCTGGCAGAGGCCCGGGGCAGTCCTGGGGGGAGCCTGTTGCGCGAAGCTGGCAACAGTTTTGATCTCCCAGCAGAGGCCATTGGCATGGTTCGCACCCCACGCCGCTACGCCGTTCATTTGTATTTGAGTGGTGGCCAGAGCGAAGTGGTTCACTTCCCCAGCCTGGAGGCCTTTCAGCACTGGTATGGATCAGTGCTCACCGCATCGCCGCCAGACAGCTTTGTGACCGTGCCCCTCACCGAACTCGATGGGGAATACCTGGTGCTGCGGCCCTCCAGTGTCTTGGGCCTGCGGGTGGAACCAGAATACGGGGGCCACGATGATTAAGGCGCATTCACTTGGCGGTGGCCCATTCACTTAGCGGTGGCCCATTCACTTAGCGCCACCGTCAGCCGGCCCTAGTGGCAGCGCTGCAGTCTGGGCAGATCCTGGTGGCGTCGATGCAGCAGCAGCCAGGTGCTCAGCAGGTCTGGACCCTGGAGGCTGCCCAGCAGGGCGGCGCGCAGGCTTTTCATGATCACCCCTTTCTT
>CANHSW010000144.1 GCA_947463165.1 Cyanobacteriota bacterium | reverse complement strand
ATTACGCTGCGGTACAGGGGCTCCAGTTGATCCACCGGCGCGTGCAGCCAGAATTTGGACAGTGCTTGGCGGGCCCGACGGGCTTCCATCAGGGGGGCGCCTGTGGGATTGCGGTTCACCTCAGCGAAGATGGCGGCCAGGCGGGCGCTCGACCAGGGCACGATGTCGAGCTTGACGGTCTCGGCCATGGCAAAGACGGTCCGCTGATCCATCAGCTGGCCCACCTGGGTCAAGTCGCCGCCGCCCATGGCTTCCCTGGGGGCCGCACTCTTCCCAAACAACCTGCGCAGGAGCCCCATGGTGATTCGCACTTAAGTCTCCAATCTTAAGGACAGTCACCGGAATTACCAAACCACCCTCGACGGCCCATCGATGCATTTCCTGCTGGTCCACCAGAACTTCCCAGGTCAGTTCAGGGATCTGGCGCCCCGGTTGGTGTCCCTCGGGCACCGGGTTACGGCCATAGCCTCGAAAAAACCAGCCCCGGGACGGCTGCCGGAGGCGATCCAGGTCTGCGTCTATCCCTGGACCCAGCCGGAGCGGGAGGGCACCTTGATCGATCCCAATTTGGAGGTGAACCTGCGCCGCGGCGCCAAGGTGGCGGCCCTGGCCACCCTGCTGCGCCAGCAGGGGATGCAGCCCGATGTGGTGATTGCCCACAGCGGCTGGGGAGAAGCTCTCTACCTGCGGGATATCTGGCCCCGTGCCCGGCTGTGGGCCTACCCGGAGCTCTACGTCCAGCCGAGCCTGCTGGGTTACGGAATCGATCCCGATCGGGGCATCCCCAGCGATCGGGAGCTGCAGTCGATGCGACGCCAGAATTTCGTGGCCCTGGCAGCCCTGGCCGACAGCGATCTGGCCCTGAGCCCGACGGCCTTCCAGCGGGACACCTTTCCGGCCCACCTGCGCCACCACATTCGCTTGTTGCCGGAGGGGGTGAATCTGCAGCCGCTGAGCCAACTGCCAGCCAAGCCGATCTCCATGCCCAATGGCCTGCTGCTTAGACCTGGCGATCCGGTGGTCACCTTTGCCAGTCGCAGTTTGGAACCGCACCGGGGCTTTCCCCAGTTCATGCGGGCTCTGCCGGAGTTGTTCCGCCGCCACGCCAGCGCCCAGGTGGTGGTGGTGGGTGGCTTCGGCCATAGCTACAGCGAGCCCAGCCCCCATCCCCAGGGCTATCGAGGCCAGATGCTGCGGGAGCTGGAGGGCCAGCTCGACCTCAACCGCCTGCATTTCCTGGGGAGAGTTTCCTACCAGGAGCTGCTCACCCTGCTGCGGCTTAGCGCCGCCCACGTTTATCTCACCTATCCCTATGCCCTCTCCTGGAGCTTGATGGAGGCGATGGCCTGCGGGGTGCCCCTGGTGGCCTCGGCGGGGGGGCCGGCGGAGGAGGTGGTGATCAACGGTGAAACAGGCCTGCTGGTGCCTTTCAGCCAACCGCGGATTCTCAGCGAGGCGATCATGCACCTGCTGACCGACCGGGCCCTGGCTCAGCGCTTGGGCCAGGCCTGCCAGAGGCTGGCCCTGGAGCGCTTCGATGTGGGCCGAGCCGCCATGGAGCTGGTGAAGTTGGCGGCGCTCACGGGTCCAGCCAATTGAGTGTGGCGGCCTGGCGCTGGAAGCTGTGAACCACCGCCGCGACCACCTGCCGCCAGTCGCCACTGGCGGGTTGGCGAAACAGTTTCACGCTGGGATACCAAACTGAATCATGCCGCTGGCGCAACCAGCGGGGATCGGCGCTGAAGGGCAGCAGCAGCCAGCAGGGCAGACCCATGGCACCGGCCAGATGGGCGGTGGCGGTATCCACCGAGATCACCAGATCCAGGTTGGCCATCAGGCGGGCCTGCTCCAGGAAGTCGCTGTCGGGCTGCAGCCGACCAACCCAGGCACGATCGATCAAATCGGCATCGGCGCCAAATTGGAGGTTGTGCAATTCGGCGCCACTGGCCTCCAGGCCAGCGCTGAGGGCCAGCAGCTGCTCGGCCGGCAGGCTGCGCTTGATGAATTCGCGCCAGATGAAGCAATCGTCTGATTTGCGGCCTGCCGCCCAGACCAGCCCCAGCCGGGGCGAGCCGGGCTGGCGCTGGCCTGTGCCGCCGCTGGGCTGGGGAGCGATGCGTAGGTAGGCGGCCCCAGCCGGCCCGGCTTGGGGGGTTAGCGGTGCTCCGCCCAGGAGATGGGGCAGGCTGAGCAGCGATACGGAGCGGCCAGCGATTGGAGCTGGGGAATCGGTTTTGGCCTCCACCAGCGGCGGGTGCTCCAGCCAGCTGAGCCCCTGCCGCAGCAGGTTCACCAGGGGCGGCTCCACCTCCAGCACCCGATGGCCGGGCTGGCTGCAGAGGGGTATGAGCCAGCGCAGGTATTGAAAGGTGTCACCAAAACCCTGTTCGCTCCAGATGTGCAGCGGGGTGTTGGGTTCGGCCTGGGGACCCTGCCAGAAGGGCTGGGGCCGGTAGCAGCTGGCTTCGGCCATGGCGAAGCGGATTTCGGCCCAGCGGTAGGCCTCGGCGTAGCGCTCCAGGCCGATCAGGATCTGGCTGAGGCTCCAGGCGGTGGTGGGGTCCGCCGCCAGCTGCCAAGACTTCAGGTAGTAGTGAGCAGACTTTTCGAAGCGGTTCAGATCCCGTAGCACATTGGCCAGGCCTCGCTGGGGCAGCGGCTGCTGCGGGTCCAGGCGGCTGGCCTCCAGGAGGGGCGCCAGGGCCTCCCAGGGGTGATCCGCCAGCCAGAGGCAATCGCCCAGGTTGTTGTGCAGCCGCAGGTCTTGGGGCAGGTGGGCCAAGGCCTGCCGGTAGATCGCCGCCGCCTCCAGGGGTTGCCGCCGCTGCTTGAGACTTTCCGCCAGGTCGATCGCCGCCGCCGTCGAGAGCGGCGATGTCAGCGTTTGAGCATCTAACCGCTGCTGTTGTGCGGCTTGCGCATCCGCTTGTCCCATCTGCGCTTCCTTGTCCATTTGAAACACTTTTGTGGCAGGTTTGCGGCGAAAGTACCGCGAGTAAGGGGCAAGGCCTGATCCGCAGGGTCGGCCCAGCCCCTCAGAACCCAATCCCCTCAACCATCCATGCCCACCACCCTTACCCTCGGCGGCTCAGGCTTTAATAACGCCACTTACAACACCACAGCCGACTACACGGTTGTTGACAACACCAAAGTTAATGACACCATTGTCATTGGCAGCTTAACTCAGACCCAAGAAACCTTCTTCTTCAACGGCGCCAACAGCGCCACCCTGTTCACCGATCCCGCCAATGGCACGGCTACCAAGGTTAGCCTCGACCTGGGCGCTGGCAATGACACCCTGCTGGTGAATGCCAGCCTGATTGGCAATAACGTAGCTCCTTCTAACGCAGCTGCCTCCAAAATCGACCTGGGCGGTGGCAATGACAGCGTCACCGTCAATCAGTATGTTCAGCGTTACAGCATCCAGTTGGGTGGTGGCGATGACACCTTGGTGATCAACGAATTCACTGCAACCTCTGCCGCTGACGTCAAAGATACCGCCATCAACCTGGGAACTGGCGCTGACACTCTGCTTGTCACTGCAGACCTTACTGCCGTAAATATCAACGCCGGCAGCGGCGCCGCCGATGGCTCCGACACCATCGTTCTCCGGGGTACCAATGACACCGGAGTCACTATCGCCAACTTCAACCTTACTGGCGGAACCCTATCTGACACACTGATCATCAATGGCATCTCGTTCGGTGCTGCTGATTACAGCATCACCACTACAGAAGTGTTCAACACCTTGAACTTGCTGGACGGCTCTTCTGCATCCATCGATAACGTCAATGATTGGCTGTCCCAAGGCAACAGCATCACCCTGATCTGATTTGATCTGATCTGATCTGATCTCTTAATTTTATCTTCTCAAGGCCGGTCTTTAGACCGGCTTTTTTATTGCATCTTGTGGCAACAGAGTCCAGGTCAGCGTCTGCCCATGGGAGGGCGAGAAAAGTCCTCAATGCGCATTGAGTTGTTCGATTTACGCCTTCGCCGCAATTTTGGTTTCGGAAGCCTCTGCTTGCTGCAAAGTGCTGCAATAATGATGCATGTTGGAAGCCGATTCGCGGCAACACGTTGGCGGCTTACACATTTCGCTTCAGCCCCCCCTTAACCAATGCCTAACACCCTTACCCTTGGCACCGGCTCTTATTATGGTGGCACCTACCTGAGCACCGATAATACAGGCTTCTCAGCGGTAACTTCCGGCAGCAATCCACAACCTGTAACTTTCAATAAGAATGATACAGTTACCATCACTGGCACTGGCATTACCGCCACAGGTTTTGATACCAAGGCTGGCGATGATGTCTTGATCGTCAACACGACCTTGACCGCTAGCAACGCCGACCCCCTTGTCAACAGATCCGTAATCCTCGGCGGTGGCGATGACATTGCCAAAGTTAATGCCAACGTCACTGGATATAATTTCCAAGCTGGTGGTGGTGACGATACCCTGGTGATCAGCACCGGCGTAACCGCCACGAATACAACTTTTAGCGGAAATATTGGTGCCGACCTTATTGCCGTGAAAGGCACTATAAATGGCGGCCAAATTGCCGCCTCTAGTGGCGTCAGTGCTAACAACCCAAATCCCGCCGCTGATGGCAATGACACCATCGTCTTTGCGGATACCAGCATTGTATCCGGAGTTCTTATCAATCAATTTAGCATAGCCAATGACGCCTTGATTATCGGTGCTATTTTCACCGGTGAAAGCTTCTCGGGCGGCACTGTTATCAACGCCGCCGACTTCACTGAAGCTGGCGCCACTACTGGCACCTATTTCCAAGTTACCAACACCGGTGGCAGCGCTGACATCACTTTACTCAATGCCTGGCTGGCTGCCGGCGGCAACAGGATCACCCTGATCTGATTTTTGCACCTTTATCCCTGGGATTGGGTAATCTTTGGATAAACTATTTAAGCCAGGCTTAGGCCTGGCTTTTTTATGGGCCGCCCTGATCGCCTGCTGTGGCAGCAGCGGCCAGGTCAGCGTCTGCCCATGGGAGGGTTAAGACTGTCCTCTATGCGCATTGAGTTGCTCGATTTCCGCCTTCGCCGCAGTTTTGGCTTCAGAACCCTAGCCGTTGCTGCGTTTTGCCGCAATGATGGCTCGTGTAAGCAGCTGACTCGCCGAAATGAGTAGTTTGCTGACTCATTTGATTTAAAATCATCCCCTCTTCAACCAATGCCTAACACTCTTACTCTTGCCACCACCTCTTATTATAGTGGCACCTACGAGACCACCGATAACAGCTCATTTTCAGCGGTTACAGCAGGCACTGGAGCACCTGTAAATTTTAACGCCAATGATACAGTTACCATCACCGGCACTGGCATTACTGCCACAGGTTTTGATACCAAGGCTGGCAATGATAGCTTAATCGTCAACACGACCTTGACCGCTACCACTGCTGACCCAATTGCCAACAAGTCCGTAATCCTCGGCGGTGGCAATGACATTGCCAAAGTGAATGCCAACGTCACTGGATATAGCTTTCAAGCCGGCGGTGGCAACGACACCCTGGTGATTAGCACCGGCGTCACTGCCACGAGCACAATTTTTAGCGGCAGTATTGGTAGCGATCTTATTGCGGTCCAAGGCACTATAAATGGCGGCCAAATTGCCGCCACTGGTGCCTCACCCAGCCCCACCACAGAAGGCAACGATACCATTATCTTTGCCACTGGTAGTGTTGCAACCGACCTTCTAGTCACTCAATTCACCATAGCCAATGACACCTTGATCATTGGTGGCACTTTCGACCCTAATACTTTCGCATTTAGCGGCGGCACCGTTATCAACGCCGCCGACTTCACTCTCGCAGGCGCCACTGCTGGCACCTACACCCAAGTTACCAACACCGGTGGCAGCGCTGACATCACTTTACTCAATGCCTGGCTGGCTGCCGGCGGCAACAGGATCACCCTGATCTGATTTTTGCACCTTTATCCCTGGGATTGGGTAATCTT
>CANHSW010000143.1 GCA_947463165.1 Cyanobacteriota bacterium | reverse complement strand
GGGCCAGCGCCTTGCTCCCCACCTGCCGGAACTGCGGCTGCGCCAGGGTTTTGCGGCACTGCTGATCGGCTCGGCCCTGCTCACCGGCTACGAGGCCTGGCAACGCCATGGGCAGCCGCCCGGCGTTCCCCGGACCGCCGCCAGCCGCCAGCTGCTCTGCGCCGCCGCTCCACTGCCGGCCGTTCAAGCGGCTGGATCCACCACCTCCAGCACACCCCGCACCATGGCCATACCGCAGTGGAAGGGATAGATGCCGGCCGGGGTAGGCGGCAACTCCAGGCTGGTGGTGGCGCCAAGCGGCAGATCGAGGGTTTTGTGGAAATCGGGGAAGATCACCTGGGCCAGGCAGCCGCTGGGATCGAGGCGATGGAAGGCAAGTCGCAGCGGCCGCCCGGCCAGCGCCTGGATTTTGGAGGGCAGATAACCCCCATCCACGGTGATGGTGATCTCCTGAACGCCCGCCTCGCCGGCCCGGGCCGCCACAGCAACGCCATGGCGACCAAGAAACCACCACAGTTCAGCAGCGATCAGCGCCAGGCCGGCAGCCAGCACCACCAGCTGCAGCGCCAGCGGCTGGTGGTGCGTGCGCCAGAGCGGTGCAGGCGCCAAATGCAGGGCAACAGCTGAATGCAGGGCAACAGGCAAATGCAGGGCAACAGCCAGGAGAGCACTCATTGGCTAACTGCCAAGGGCAGGGGCAAGGGCCGGAAGCGGCGCAGCCTCAGGGCATTGCCCACCACCGACAAGGAGCTGAAGGCCATGGCAGCGCCGGCGATCATCGGGCTGAGCAGCCAGCCGGTGAGGGGAAACAGCAGACCGGCGGCGATCGGGATGCCGGCCACGTTGTAAGCAAAAGCGAAAAACAGGTTTTGACGGATATTTGCCATCGCATGGCGGCTGAGCTCGATCGCCGCCGGCACACCGGCCAGGTTTCCGGAGATCAGGGTGATGTCGCTGGCAGCGATCGCTACATCGGTGCCGGTACCCATGGCGATGCCCACATCGGCCTGGGCCAGGGCGGGCGCATCGTTGATGCCATCTCCCACCATCGCCACCGGCCCCTCCCCCTGGGCCTGGAGCTGCCGAATCACGGCGGCCTTATCGGCGGGACGCACTTCAGCGATCACCCGCTCGATCCCCGCCTGGCCAGCCACCAGCTCGGCGGTACGGCGGGCGTCGCCACTGAGCATCACCAGCTGCAGTCCCTGGCGCCGCAGGGCCGCCACGGCAGCCGCTGAACTGGGCTTGAGGGGATCGGAGATGCCAAAGCATGCTTCGATCCGCCCATCCACCACCACGGTCGCCACGCTGCAGGCGGCGGCCTCGAGCTCTTCCACCAGGGGCTGGAGGGCGGCGGTGTCGATGCCCAGCTGCCGCAGCCAGCGGGGGGTTCCGATCAGCAACTCACGGCCGGCGATCGCACCCCGCACACCGCAGCCGGCCACCGCCTCGAAGCCCTCCACCGCCGGCAGTTCTCGCTGCTGCGACCGGGGCCTGGCATAGGCCACGATCGCTTCCGCCAGGGGGTGCTCCGAACGGGATTCCAGAGCTGCCACCAGGGCCAGCAGGGCATCGGCTTTCAGAACGCCGTCGCTCAGCCGTTCGAAATCGGTCACCTGGGGCTGACCGCGGGTGAGGGTGCCGGTTTTGTCGATCACGATGGTGCGCAGCTTGCCGGCGGTTTCCAGCGCTTCTGCACTGCGAAAGATCAGGCCGTTCTCGGCCCCCTTGCCGGAGGCCACCATGATCGAGGTGGGGGTGGCAAGACCCAGGGCGCAGGGGCAGGCGATCACCAGCACGCTCACCAGAAACAGAGTGGCCAGCACCGGGTTGCCACTGATCAGGAACCACACCACAAAGGAGGCGATGGCGATGGCGATCACCACCGGCACGAACCAGCCCACCACCTGATCGGCCAGGCGCTGCACCCGGGTGCGGGAGCTCTGGGCCTGGCGCACTAAGGCCACGATCTGGGCCAGCACCGTGTCGGCCCCCACCCGGCTAACGCGGAAGCGGAAGCTGCCGCTGCGGTTGAGCGAGGCGCCGATCACCTGGTCTCCGGGAGCTTTGGCCACGGCGGTGGCTTCTCCGGTGAGCATCGATTCCTCCACCCAGGAGCTGCCTTCGATCAGCTGTCCATCCACCGGGATCTTTTCACCGGGGCGCACCTGCACCAGATCCCCCACCACCAGTTGCGACACCGGGATCTCGATCGGCTGGCCATCGCGCAGCACCCGGGCGGTGGGCGGCTGCAGCTGCAGCAGGTGCCGGATCGCCGCCGAGGTTTGGCCCCGGGCCCGGGCCTCCAGCAGCCGGCCGAGCAGCACCAGGGTGACGATCACCGCGGCGGTTTCGTAGTACACATCTGCCGGCAAGCCTTCTGCGATCAGCACCTGGGGGAAGCAGGTGGTGAACAGGGACATCAGCCAGGCGATGCCGGTGCCGGCGGCCACCAGGGTGTTCATGTCGGCGGAGTGCTGCCGAAAGGCCGAGAGGGCGCCGCTATAAAAATCGCGCCCGCACCAGAACAACACCGGTGTGGTGAGCAGCAGCTGGGTCCAGGGGCTAGTGAACCAAAGCGGCAAAAAGGACAGCTGCGGCCCGCCCAACATCGGGGACAGGCTGGAGAGCAGCACCAGGGCGGTGAGCAGCGCCGCCACCAGCAAGCGGCGCCGCAGCCGGCTGAGCTCCCGAGCCAGCTCCCGCTCCATGGCAGCTGCCGATCCAGCCGGGCCCGCCGCCAATTCGGCCGAACCCTCCGCCTGGCAACAGGAAGAACTGGGGGCTGGGGCGTTCATCGGGTGATTGTCCTGGCGTTGACGGGAGCTGGCCTGGCGGGGCAAATGCGGCGCAGCGGCAAACAAGCCCTTATCCCAAAAACACCGGGCAACGGAAAAT
This sequence comes from Cyanobacteriota bacterium, assembly GCA_947463165.1. Lineage (GTDB taxonomy): Bacteria > Cyanobacteriota > Cyanobacteriia > PCC-6307 > Cyanobiaceae > UBA5018. Next base: position 3,102 of record CANHSW010000143.1, on the reverse strand, counting down.
CAGCGCAGACCATGTAACCAGCGCTTACCCCTAAACCAGTGCTTACTCCCAAACCAGCACTTACCCCATAATCACCGCGCACCAAGCAATGAGAATTCAGCGAATAATCACCAAGCAGCAAATAATCAGCCAACACCAAATAATCAATGCATGACAAATAATCCGTGCATTCCGAGCAATCGATGTTCACCGAGGCAATGCCCGCCTGGACATCGGCCGCGTAGACAATTACCACCCAGGCAAAAACCGCCGTGGCAATTACCGTCGCAGCATTGCCCGCCATGACAATGCCCGCCGGGGTAATGCCCGCCGGGGTGTAGTCGAAAATAGAAGCGATAAACCTCATGATCTTCACGATGGCTGGGGCGTGGTCGCGGGTAGAAAAACAAGCCTTATGATCTCCATGATGGCCGGGCAACAGGGCTGCAGATTGATGCACCTTGAGGGCAGCCTGTATTCGTATCGTGGATATCGGATCATGGGCATCTCGCTCCGAGGGTATTTCGCTCCGTGGATATGGCGCTACCTGAATATCGGATCGTGAACATCGAGTCGTGGGCATCGAGTCGTGGGCATCTAATCATCGTTGATTTCGAATCGCAGGCATCGCGCTACTTGGACATTGCTCCGTTGATATCGGATCGCAAATATCGGATCGTGAGTATCGACTCGTGGATGTCGAATCTCAGGTATTTAGCACCATGGATATCGCGCTGCTTGGATATCGAATTGTGGATGGTGCAGCGGCCAGCGGCTGGGGACTCAAACGCTTCGCTCACCCGTGGCCAGCATGGAGATGGACGTTTCGCAAGGGGGGCCGAGCGGATGGCCAACAACAACCCACGGCCGGCACCAGGGCGAACGCTTGCCTGGCGACCAGCCTCTTTGGCGCTGGCCACTGCCATCGCCACTGCCATCACAGCAGAGGCCTACAGCTTCTGCCCAGGGGCTGGAGCCCAATGCCTGTCCCAGGGCTGGCCGAGAGCTGGGGGCCAAGGGCCGGCCGCGGCCGGCTATGGAGCTAGCCGTATGGGGATGGGCTATGCGGATCGGCAGTTCATCATGATGATGATTCCCCACCACGAGGGGGCGATCGCCATGGCCGATCTAGCCCTCAGCCGCGCCCGTCGTCCCGAAATCAAAGCCCTGGCCCAAAACATCAAGGCCAGTCAAACGAGCGAAAACCTGCAGATGCGCAATTGGTATCGGCAGTGGTATGGCCAAGAGGTGCCCAGCTGGGCACTGGGCTCCCGCTGGGGCTGGCAGAACGGCAGGGGCATGGGCGGCCCGATGGGTAAAGGTGGAGGCATGGGCATGCAGGGCATGGGTATGGGTGGCACCAACCTCGCCGCCCTGCGCCAGGCCCCAGATTTCGACCGCGCCTTCATTGAGCAGATGATTCCCCACCATCAGATGGGCGTGATGATGGCCTCAATGGCCCAGACCAACAGCCAACATCCGCAGCTGCGCCAGCTGCAACAGGCCATGGTGCGGGCCCAGAGCGACGAGATCCAGCGGATGGAGCAGTGGTACCGCAATTGGTATTTAGGAGGCCGCTGAAGTTTCAGGCCTGCCCGGCGGCGTCCGCCTGGCCCTGGCGTCGATTGGCGGGCCGCCGCGCCTGCTGGCGGCAGCGGTCTGAGCAGTAGCGCACCTGCTCCCACACCTGCTTCCACTTGCGGCGCCACTGGAAGGGTCGGCCGCAGCAGGCGCAGATCTTGCTGGGTCGATCGGCGTGGTGGGGCATGGGGGCAGCCTGGCGCAGATCGCTGGCAAGCGGGGCAATGGCTTACTCCAGTCCCTGGGCTACCAGTCCCTGGTGGAGCTGAACGATTGCTGCTGTTTCCGCAGGATCCTCAGATCTAGGAGGCGCCGGCCTGCTGAGGGCAGCGGGGGGGCTGCGGCCCCCTTACACAATCAGCGCCGTACAGTGTCCGTACATTCAGGCGGTTCGTTGCCGTGACCAGCACCAGGCCGCCATCCGCCCAGCCCGCCCGCCCGCCAGCAACCCGTCCGTCCCGCCGACAGGCAGGCAAGGGAAGTGGGCCGGCCAAGACCAGCCGGATCGAGCTGCGGGCCACAGAAGACGACCGCGACCTGCTGGATCGAGCCGCTGCCGCCCTCGGCACCGACCGCAGCTCCTTTCTGCTGGCCCAGGGGCGCCTGGCGGCCCAGCGGGTGCTGGCCGATCGCGAGCACTTCCTGCTCGATGCCGCCGCCCAGCAGGAGTGGGAGCGAATCAACAGCCGCCCGGCCCGCAGCCTGCCGGGCCTGGTGCGGCTGCTGGAGCGGCCCTCGCCGTTTGGTTCTGGGGCATTCGGCACGCCACCGGCGGATGCCGAACGGGAATGAACCGCTACCAGCCGCCGGTGCTGCTGACGGCCCGCCACCAGCTCGCCGGCTTCCGCTGCCGCTCCCAGGAGCAGACCGGCTGGCTGGTGGACGTGGCCAGGCAGGCCCATGGAACCGGCACCACCCGCGTGTTTGTGGTCACCGAGCTGGATCAGCTCCCCGTGGTTGCCTACTACGCCTGGTGCATGGCGAGCGTGGCGATCGCTGATCTGCCCGAGCGGTTGCGGCGTGGCGGGGGCCGCTACCCCCAGCCCCTGGCGCTGCTGGCCCGCCTGGGGGTGGATGAAGGCCATGAAGGTGAGGGGCTCGGAGCGGCACTGCTGGTGGATGTGATCACCCGGGTCGCCAGCCTCAGCGAAGCAATCGGCTGCCGCGGCTTGCTGGTGCATGCCGAATCAGAGGAAGCTCGTGGCTTCTATGAGCACCTGATCCCTGAGTTCGAGCGCTCACCCACCGATCCGCTGCACCTGTTGCTGCTGCTCAAGGACATCCGCCGTACGCTCAGCTCACTTGAGCGCTGGTGATGCTGGCCACAAGCCGCGGCCCCCTCAACCCACCAATGCCATCACCGGTAACCAGGCCGCCGGGATCGGCCTCTCCAGCCGCCAGCGAATCGCCATCGGTCGTTCGCCTTCGTGGCTTTCGTAGTTAGCAAAACCAAGGCAACGGAAAGGCTCGGTAGTGGTGCTCTGGCTTTCCCAGTGGAACAGCGAGGGGCCCAGGGCCAGGTCCCGGTAGCGGGTGGATGGG
>CANHSW010000142.1 GCA_947463165.1 Cyanobacteriota bacterium | reverse complement strand
TGGCCCCAAGACTGCGTTGGCCATGCACATTGATGCCGTGGTTCAGCACCAGCAGGTCTACTTCGGTTAGCAGCTCGGCCAGCTCGGCTTCCGCGCCCAGCCGCCAGCGCACCTGGCGCAGGGGGATTGGCTCGCCGTTGGCGTCGGCAAGCACCAGGGGGCGATCGCCGCTGCTGAGGGCGATCAGCTGGGCTCCGCGGCGATGCCATTGGCGCAGCAGGGCCTGGCCCAGGGCGCCGCTGGCCCCGGTGATCGCCACGGTGAGCGGTGGGTTTAGCGGTGGGTTGATGGTTGAGCTGTCGAGTTCAGGCATTAACGGTTGGCGTGGCCCAAAGCCAGGGGGCAATCTTGGGTGATGGATCGGGCAGGTTCTAGATGATGGACATTGGCAACCCTGTGATTGCCCTGGTTCCCCTGTTCGCGCCCTACTGCGGTGGCGTAGAGCGGCAGCAAGATCTGGCCACCGCCCTGGCCCTCCATGGCCAGGGCGGCCTGCGCGGCGTCCGCCCCTTGGAAGATGGCTCCAGCCATGTGTTCGAGCTGATCTGGAGCGGCGAGCGCGCCCCCCAGGATCCGGCCAGCTGTCAGCTCAGTTTCCCGACCATGCCGGCGATTCGATACAGCTTCCAGGTGCCCTGCCACCAGCTGATTCGCTGGCTGATGGATGGCCGCAGCCAGGCGTTGCCGGAGGAGTTTTGGCCCTGGCTGCTGGAGGAACGATGCCTAGATTGGCTGGCCAATGGCAACCCCGATCAGGTGGATTGATGGCCCCCATCCTGTTGGTTGGTTCCTGTGTTCCCTTTGGCGGCAAGTCAGCGGTGGTGCTGGGACTGGGGCGTCAGCTGCTCAGGCGTGGGGTGAAGCTGCTTTTTGGCAAACCCCTGGCCGCCGATCTCGAGGCCGGCGTTGCCGCCGCTGCCGGCGCCCCCGCCGATGCATTGGCATTGGATGCATTGGCCCTGGATGTATTGCCCCTGGATGCCGATGTGAACTTTGTCGGTGCCACCCTGGGTCTCCCCGCCAGCCAGTTGCTGCCCTCGGTGGATGTGCTCGATCGGGCCTCGGCGGAGCGGCGGCTGCTGGCCGGCAATCTGCAGCCCGGCGGCGGCTTTGAGGCCCTGCGCCAGCAACTGCAGGCGGACGGCGACGCTGTGGCCCTGCTGGAGGCCGGTGGCAGCCTCCAGGAGGGACTCCTCTATGGCCTCAGCTTGCCCCAACTGGCCCAGGGCTTGCAGGCGCCGGTGCTGCTGGTGCACCCCTGGCGCGACAGCCGTAGCCTCGACCCGCTGCTGGCCGCCCGCGATCAGTTGGGGGACCTGCTGCTGGGCGTGGTGCTGAACGCGGTGGAGCCCGATGCTGTGCCGGCCCTGCGCGAGCAGGTGGCGCCTGCCCTGGAGCGGCTTGGTTTGCCCGTGTTGGGGGTGATGCCCCGCAGCCCCCTGCTGCGCAGCGTCACGGTGGCGGAGCTGGCTCGCCGCCTTGATGCCCGGGTGCTCTGTTGCCGCGATCGGCTCGATCTGCTGGTGGAAACGCTCTCGATCGGGGCGATGAACGTCAACGCCGCCATGGAGTTCTTCCGCCGCCGCCGCAACATGGCCGTGGTCACCGGCGCCGATCGCACCGACATCCAGCTGGCGGCCCTGGAGGCCTCCACCCAGTGCTTGATCCTCACCGGTGCGGGAGAACCGCTGCCGCAACTGCTGAATCGCGCTGAGGAGCTCGATGTACCGCTGTTGAAGGTGGATCATGACACCCTCACCACTGTGGAGTTGATCGAACACGCCTTCGGCAATGTGGGCATCCACGAATCGGTGAAGGCCACCTATGCGCTGCGACTGGTGGAGGAATCCTGTGATTTCAGCCCCCTGTTCGCCCGCATGGGCCTGCCTGGCTGACCGGAGCCCCGGTGTTCCCGGCAACACTGCTAGCTTCGCGGGGCAGGCGGTGGGCTACTGGTGACGCGGTCCCTGGATTTTTTGAATATCGATCGCATCGATACCCTTGCCCAGGAGCTGGCCATGCTCCAGGACCGCAGCCAGCGTCGCATCGCCATCCTGGGCAGCCGCCACGTGCCCGTGGTGTCGCTGCATCTGGTGGAACTGGTGGCCCGCTCCCTGGCCCAGGAGGGGCATCGCCTGATCACCTCCGGCTCCCAGGGGGTGAATTCCGCCGTGATTCGCAGTGTGTTGGAGGTGGCCCCTGGCCAGCTCACCGTGCTGCTACCCCAGAGCCTCGATCGTCAGCCGGGCGAATCCCGCGAGCAGCTGGAGCAGGTGTTGCACCTGGTGGAGAAGCCAGAGCACGATGAAATGCCCCTGCCGATGGCCAGCAGCCTCTGCAATCAGGACATCATCAACCGCTGCGATCAATTGATCTGCTACGCCTTCCATGACAGCGAAACGCTGCTGGCCAGCTGCCGCATCGCCGAGGACATGGGCAAGGTGGTGAGCCTGATGTTCTTCGACTGAGGGATCAGTTAGCTGGCGGGATCAGCTTGCTAGCTGAAGTGGGGTCGTTAGCTGCTAGAGCGGCTGTCCCCTCGGGGTAACAGGTCGCCATGGGGTAACACCTGCAGACGGGTGCCCTCGCGGCCCATCACGATTACAGCGCTGCCGCTGATCAGGGGCCGGCCTGGCTCCAGGTTGCGGGCTGCCCAGCTCTGGCCCTGCCAGCGCACCCGGCCCTCGCCGCGCTGGTCGAAGGCCGTGATCACCTCCGCCAGCTCCGCGCCGGCCGCCGGTGGAATCGCCCGCTCACCCCTGGCCATCGACCAGCGCCGCACCAGGCTGTAGGCAACCGCCACCAGCGCGGCGAACACCAGCAGCTGCCCCCCTACCGGCAGCAGCGGTGCGCTGCCGCTGAGCAGAGCCAGCACCAGGCCCGCCAGCCCGCCCACCAGCAGCAGGCCGTCGTTGTCCAAACCGATCAGCACCGCTGTGAGCAGCAGGCCCGCCAGCCCAAGCCAGAGGAGGGGTGGCATCTAAGTGGGGCCCAGGCGGTGGAACCGCCCCATCCTGCCCCTGGTTTGGCAAATAAGAATCAAGCCCATGGCGGCCAGCAGGCGGTGGGCAGGTGTCGGTGGGCATTGACGGCCCTGCCTAAGGTTCGGCAAGTGGTGATCCAGGGATGGAAGCGCTTTTTGTGCCGGTGTTGGTGGTGCTGGCGGCGCTCGGTATCAGGGGCGTGAAGGTGACCAGCAGCAGCCGCTCGATGCTGGTGGAGCGGCTTGGCAAGTACAACCGCCAGCTCTCCCCCGGCCTCTCCCTGGTGATTCCGGGGCTGGAGCGGGTGGTGAGCCACGAATCGCTCAAGGAGCGGGTGCTCGACATCCCGCCCCAGCAATGCATCACTCGCGACAACGTTTCGATCGAGGTGGATGCGGTGGTGTACTGGCAGTTGCTGGAACACGCCCGCGCCTACTACGCCGTCGACAACCTGCAGGCGGCGATGGTGAACCTGGTGCTCACCCAGATCCGCGCCGAGATGGGCAAGCTGGATCTCGATCAAACCTTCACCACCCGCTCCGAGGTGAATGAGGTGCTGCTGCAGGAACTGGACCAGGCCACCGACCCCTGGGGCGTGAAGGTGACCCGGGTGGAGATGCGGGACATCAAGCCCACCAAGGGGGTGCAGCAGGCGATGGAGCAGCAGATGACCGCCGAGCGGGAGAAGCGGGCGGCGGTGCTTCGCTCCGAGGGGGAGAGGGAATCCCAGGTGAATGCGGCCCGGGGTCGGGCCGAGGCCCTGGTGCTCGATGCCAAGGCCAAGCAGGAGGCCCTGCTGCTGGAGGCCGACGCCCAGGCCAAGCAGCAGTTGCTGCTGGCCGAGGCGCGGGCCGCGGCGGCCAAGCAGCTGGCGACGGTGATCGAAGCCCACCCAGCCGCGGCCGAGAGCCTCAGGCTGCTGCTGGCCAAGGACTGGATGGCCATGGGCGAGAAGTTGGTGAATGCCCCCGCCGGCAGCGTGCTGATGGTGGATCCCCAGAGCCCGGCCAGCCTGCTGGCGGCCCTGAAGGGCTTGCAGGAGAAGGGCTGAGCCCAATTAGTCTGCTTTTGGTGGACGCGATCGATGGATTATCAACCCCCAAGCCACCTGCTCGAAGTACTGCAAAAAATTGAGTACGAAGAGGCGTTGTCCGATCAGGATCCCAGATATGTGGATTCGCAGGAGGCGCGGGGCAGCGAAAAAACCTTCACCCGCCTGGCGCGCAATTTTGGCTGGGATCCCGCCAGCAATGCTTTCTTCGCGCCCCATGAAAAGCACATCCTGTTCTTTGGCCATATCGGCATCGGCAAGACCACCGAGTTGCGCCGTTATGCGGTGCAGCTGAACGCATCGAGGCGGTTTTATGTGGTGGAGGTGGATGTGTTGGCCAAGTTGGACCGCAACAACCTGCAGTACACCGAAGTGCTGATGGCCATGGCTGAAACCTTGCTGGAACGGCTCCATGGCGACGGCTTTGTTTTGGGGGCAGAGGCCCTTGAGCCCCTGCAACGCTGGTTTGGCAACGTGGTGGAAACCCAGGCCACAACAAAGGAGTTGAGTGCGGAACTCAAGACGGTGGCCGAGGGTGGTGGTGGGATCCCTGGCCTGATCAAGCTCTTGGCCTCGTTTACGGCCGCCTTCAAGACCGGATCCAGCCAGAAGAGTGAATGGCGGCGTGAAATTCGCAATGATTTCACCACCCTGGCCCAGGCCTTCAACACGCTCATTCGTAGGGCAGAGGCCCACTTGGTGCGGGAGGCTCGGGCCGAGCGGCTGCTGTTTCTGATCGATGGCACCGACAAGATGCGCGGCGAAGATACCCAGCAATTCTTCGTGCAGGATGCGGAGCAGTTGCTGGCCATCGCAACCCTGGTGATCTATACGGCGCCGCTGCATTTGAAGTACGACGGGCGTCTCGGCGGCAAGCTCGATGCCGATATTGTCTTGCCGATGATGAAGCTGTACGAGCGAGATGGCCTCCCCTTTGAAGCCGGATGGAGAACGATGCGCCAGCTGCTGCTGTTGCGAGCCGACCGTTGTTTGTTTACCAGTGATGCTGAGGTGGATCGCTTGGTGGAGTTCAGCGGCGGCCATCCACGGGAGCTGTTGCGTCTGCTGAAACTCTGCTGTGAGCTGGCCGAGGATCGGATTGATGCCAGCGTGGTGCAAACGGCGATTGAAAAACTGGCGGCCGACTATCGCTATTTCCTCAAGCCGGCGGATTACGTCTTGCTCAAGACGATCGACCGCAACCCTGCCGATGGTGGCAACGACGAACAAGCGCAGCAGTTGTTGCATCGCTTGGCCTTGCTGCAATACAACGACGGCACCTGGCGCCGCAGCCATCCGGTGGTGCGCACCCTAGAGGGCTACGGGGCGGCAGGCGGCTGAGCCGGAACCCCTTCCACCATGGTGAGTTCAGGCTTCGCGATCGAACAAGCGAGGCTGGCTGAAGCCCGCCAGCTGCCGGGGCCGTGCCACGACGACTTTCTTCGCCTCAGCCGCACCCTGATCCATGGGCCCCCGTTTCAGTGGCTGCTGGTGGAGGCGCCGGATGAGGGTTTGCGGCGGCAGGTGCTGGAAGCCCTCGACCGGGTGCTTCAGCGCGCGGGATTGCGCAGCGATCGGCTGCCGCTCAGCGCCAAGATTCTCGATGTGCCGATGCTGGAAGCCCGGCTGGTGAACAACGCGCGCCAGGCGCCTGTGGTGCATGTGATCGGCCGCCCGGGCTGGTTTGACGCCGCCCGCTGGGAAGCCTTCAACACCCGCCGGGAGCGCTTGGCAGCCGACGCGCGGGCCCGATTGGTGTTCTGGCTGGATGGGGAGGCGATCGCCCTGGCCTCCCGCAGCGCGCCCGACCTGTGGGCCTGGCGGAGCGGCGTGTATGCATTCCTGCCCGCAGCCGCAGCCGCAGCCGCAGCCGCACCCCCACCCGCAGCCCAGCCCGCCCCCGGTGGGGAAAGACCCTTGCCAACGCCCTCCCCCAGTGCCCCTGGGGGCGTGGACACCCGCTCGATGGCCGAGCGCAGCCGGCGGGTGGTGGAGATCAGGGCCTGGCTAGAGGG
>CANHSW010000141.1 GCA_947463165.1 Cyanobacteriota bacterium | reverse complement strand
GGCCAGACCCGGCAGCAGCAGCAGCATCGGCAGCAGCACCAGGGCCGGCGCCAACAACCAGAGGGGCGCGGCCGGCCGCGGCAGCCACCGCCCACTCTTGTCTTGGCCATTGGTTTTGGTTTGACCAGTTATCTGGGCTTGGCTCATGATCCGGGCCTGGCCGATGGCCGCTCGTCCCCAGTGCCGTCCGCCCCGTTGCCGTCCGCCCCGTTGCCGTCCGCTCCAGCGCCGGCATAGCCGTTGTCGTCCGCCCCAGTGCCGTCGGGATTAGCGCCGGCATAGCCGGTGCCGTTCGGGTCAGTGCCGGCATAGAGCGCATTGAGCTGGCTGGTGGTCAGCGCTGCCGGTGGGCCGTCGAAGGCGATCCGACCGCCGCGCAGGCCGATCACCCGATCGAAGCCCGCCAGCAGATCTGGGCGATGCAGGCTGAGCAGCAGGGCCCGGGGGGCCTCGCTGAGGGCCAGCAGCAGGCTCAACAGCTCCTCCGCCAGGCGGGGATCCAGGCTGGCCAAGGGTTCATCGGCCAGCACCAGTTGGGGCTGTTGACGCAGCAGTCGGGCGATCGCCACCCTTTGGCGCTGGCCGCCCGAGAGGCAGGAAACCGGCTGATTGAGCAGGCCCACATCCAGATCCAGACGCCGTAACAACTGGGCGCAGGCCTGGCTGTCCAGGGGAATCAGCAGGTTGAGCAGGGCCCGGGGCCAGCCCCAGCGCGCCAGGCAGGCGGCGTTGAGGTTTTGCTGCACGCTCAGTTCTTCGATCAGGCGCAGGTCTTGCCAGAGGGTGCCGATGCGGGCCTGCTGCAGCCGCCGCTGGCGCCGGGAGCGGGCCTGGGGTTCCCCCAGCCAGCGCACCTGGCCCCGCTGGGGGGCGATCAGGCCATTGGCCACCGCCAGCAGAGTGCTCTTGCCGGCACCGCTGGCGCCGATCAGGGCCACCCTTTCGCCCGGCTCCAGCCGCAGATTGATGCCATCGAGGCGGGCTTGTCGCCTTCCCGCCACCGTCACCCCATCGAGCTGTAGCACCGCGGTCATGGTCAGGCAAGCCTCTCAGGGGTTGAATCGGTTGCGTGATATTGGACGGCTGAAGCCAGATATAATAGTTTAGGGTCTATATGTAATATTCCAAGATAAATTAGCGGATCTTGCCGATTTCGCGTCCCACCTTCTCGATCTGGGTGTAAAGGGCTGGATTGACGACGGTGAACTGCTGGGCACCAAACAGGCCCAGGATCGTTTTTTGTTGGGGATCGCTCGACCGCCAGCCGATGATTACCTTCTGCAGCTTGGTGGTGAAGCCAGGGCCAAAGCGTTGATCCAGGTTCGGCTGGGCCAGCCAGAGGTAGTCGGGGTAGGGGGGAGTGCGCCAGATTTGGATCACCTTGGCCCGGTTGGCTTTGCCATTGCGCAGGGATGTTTTCCACACCTGTTCATTAACGGCTCCGGCGTCGTAGGCGCCGCTCTGCACCAGGGCGATGGTGGCGTCATGGCTGCCGCTGAATCCGGGGGCGCCGCCGGCAAAATCCTTCAGCTTCAGGCCAGCCTGTTGCAGGAAATATTGGGGCATTAGCCGGCCGGAGGTGGAACTCTCCGAGCCGAAGGTGAAGCGCTTGCCCTGCAGGCTTTTCAGGCCTTGCTGGGAGCGAATTGGCTGTATGCCACTGGCGGTATTGGCGATAAATACGCTATAAAACTGCGCGTCAATATCCCGTTGGGCCAGCATCTTGGCTCCTGGTTTTTGAAGTTTGGCTTGCACGCCGGTGAGCCCCCCGAACCACACCAGATCGAGATCGCCGGTGCGAAAGGCGGTTACCGCCGCCGCGTAGTCCGTCACCGGCAAATACTTCACCTTTACCCCCAGTTGGCGCTCCAAGGCAGCGGCCACCAGGCCGTAGAGGCGGTTCAGTTTCTCGGGGTTTTGATCTGGGATGGCGCCGATGCGCAGCAGGGGCTGATCCTTGCTCGCCTGGGCCTGGGCAGCGGCCAGCCAAGGGCCAGGCTTGGCACCGGGCAGGCTCTGGGGCAGCACCAGCGCCAACAGGGTCAAGGAGATCCCCGCCAGCAAGCCCCTGCGCCGCAGGGCTCGCGATTTTATCGGCTGGCCACTAGTTAACCGACTAGAATCTAATTGGCTAGAATCTAACTGGCTAGAATTTAGTTGGCTGAATTTCAACTGGCGTAGGGGCAGCAGAGCGCGCAGGTGCATGGCAGTTATGGGGAAGGGAATTGGGTGGGGGAAAATTGGTGGGAGGGAAATGCTTGCAATAAGAGGCAGGGCCCAGGGGGGAGGGCCGGAGCATGGCCCCAAGCCATAGATATGGGCCCAAAGCCATTGGATTGGGCCCATTAGCAACTGGATCAGAGCCTTCAGGTCTAGGGACTAAGCAAGGCCCCTGGGCCTTGGCTAACCGCTAGAGCGAGGCCAAAAACCCTCGCAACCGCTCCAGGCCATCGTCGATGGCTTCCGTAGCTGCGGCGCAGGATAGGCGAATGCAGCGGTCTTCTCCGAAGGCCACCCCAGGCACCACCGCCAGGCCCACCTGATCGAGCAGTCGGTTGCACAGGGTCATGGAATCCAAGCCGTAGGCGCTCAGGTCTGGGAAGGCATAAAAGGCCCCCTCCGGGGGCTGCAGGCTCACGCCTGGCAGTTTCAGCAGTCCCTGGCAGAGCCGCTCCCGCCGCAAATCGAAGCTGGCGGCCATCTCTCGCACGCAGTCCCGGGGGCCCTGCAACGCCGCCAGGGCGCCGTATTGGGCGAAGCTGCACACATTGCTGGTGCTCTGACTCTGCAGGGCGATGGCAGCTGCCATTACGGCCGAGTTGCCCGCCAACCAGCCGATGCGCCAACCGGTCATCGCCCAGCCCTTGGCGCAGCCTCCAACGATGAAGATGCGATCGGCCAGATCCGGGGCCAGGGCCGCCAGGCTGTGGTGCTGGTGGCCCGGGGCCACCAGATATTCATAGATCTCATCGCAGACCACCGCCAGCTGAGGATGGCGGCGCAACACGGCGGCGATGCTCTCCAGCTCCTGGCGAGTGAGCACTGCGCCGGTGGGATTGCCGGGACTGTTGAGTACCAGCAATTTGCTGGCGGGGGTGATCGCCGCCTCCAGGGCCGCGGCATCGAGGTGGAAGCCCTGGTCGGCGCCGCAGGGGATAGTGGTGACGCTGGCCCCGGCCAAGCGGGCCATGTCCGGGTAGCTCAGCCAGTAGGGGGCTGGCAGCAGCAGGCTGTCGCCGGGCTCCAGCAGCACCTGAAACAGGTTGTAGAGCGCCTGCTTGCCGCCGTTGGTCACCAGCACCTGGTCGGCTTTGGTGGGCACCAGGTTTTCGCCGCTGAGCTTGGCGGCGATCGCCTGGCGCAGGGCCGGCTCACCTGCGGCGGGGCCATATCGGGTGTGACCGGCCTCCAGTGCCGCGGCGGCGGCGGACCGGATGAAGGCGGGGGTCTCGAAATCCGGCTCGCCGGCGCTGAGACTGCAGATATCGCGGCCTTCGGCCTTGAGCTGTTTGGCCTTGGCTGCAATGGCCAGGGTGAGGGAGGGGCGCAGCGCTTTGGCCCGGGCAGAGAGCATCGCTGCGGCCAGCTAACACTTAAATCCCATAGTGCACCATGCTTGAGCCGACAGCGTTCAAGCCGATCGGGACTGGAATGCTTGCCCGATCAAGGCTTGCCTCATCAAGGCTTGCCTCATCAAGGCTTGCCCGATCCCAGCGGCCGCTGCCAGGCCCTTTGACTGCCAACAGGTTGAATGCCAACAGGTTGCATGCCAGCAAATTGCCTGCCAGCAAAGACGATCTGGAGGGCTTGGCGGCAGCCTGCGGCGACTGTCGCCGCTGTGGCCTGTGGCAGGGGCGCCAGCGGGTGGTGATCAGCCGCGGCGATCCTGGGGCACGATTGATGCTGATCGGTGAGGCTCCCGGCGCCCAGGAGGATGCCACCGGCCTGCCATTTGTGGGTCGCGCCGGCCAGCTGCTGGATCAATTGCTGGCTGGCGCCAAGCTCGACTCCAACCGAGATCTGTTCATCTGCAACGTGGTGAAGTGCCGTCCCGCCAACAACCGCAAGCCCACTGGCGCCGAGATGGCCGCCTGTCGGCCCTGGCTGGATCGCCAGATCTCCCTGGTGAATCCGCCGCTGATCCTGCTGGCGGGCGCCTCGGCACTGGAGGGCGTGCTTGGCATCAGGGGTGGGATCACCAAACTGAGGGGGCAGTGGCGGCAGGGCAGCGGTGAGGCCCTGGCGGGGCGCTGGTTGATGCCCCTGTTTCATCCCTCCTATCTGTTGCGCAATCCCTCCCAGCGGCAGGGCGGTCCCCGCTGGCTCACCGACCAGGACCTCCAGGAGGTGCGCCGCCGGCTGGATCAGCTGGATCGGCTAGGTCAGCTGGATCAGCCGTTGGAATGAGCGGCAGTCGTCAGAATCCGCGGCAGTCGTCAACCAATGCCAGGGCTGTGCCATGGTTTGCGGCAGATCTGTGATCTATGCCGCGATGACCGCCGCCCCGGCCCGTGTTGACGCCGCCGCCGCCGCCATCCCCGACTGGGCCGAAAATCCCCGCTACGACACCTTGATTCGGCGGCGCAAAACCCGCAGCGTGCGGGTGGGGGACATCTGGGTGGGCAGCGACCACCCGGTGGTGGTGCAGTCGATGATCAACGAGGACACCCTCGATGTGGAGGGTGCCACCGCCGGCATTCGCCGCCTGCACGAAGCCGGTTGCGAGATCGTGCGACTCACCGTGCCCTCCCTGGCCCATGCCAAGGCGGTGGGTGAAATTCGCCGCCGCCTGGAGGACAGCTACCGGCCCGTGCCCCTGGTGGCGGATGTGCACCACAACGGCATGAAGATTGCCCTGGAGGTGGCCCAGCACGTAGACAAGGTGCGCATCAACCCGGGCCTTTACGTCTTCGACAAGCCCGACCCAAGCCGCACAGGCTTCGCTGAGGAGGAGATCGCCGCCATCGTCGCCCGCATCACCGAGACGCTCGAACCGCTGGTGAGCCTGCTCAAGGCCCAGGACAAGGCGCTGCGCATCGGTGTCAATCACGGCTCCCTGGCGGAGCGGATGTTGTTTACCTACGGCGATACGCCCCTGGGAATGGTCCAGTCGGCAATGGAGTTCATTCAGATCTGCGACCGCCTTGATTTTCACAACATCGTGGTGTCGATGAAGGCCTCGCGGGCGCCGGTGATGCTGGCCGCCTACCGATTGATGGCGGATCGCCTGGATGCGGAGGGTTTTCCCTACCCGCTGCACCTGGGCGTTACCGAGGCTGGTGACGGCGACTACGGCCGGATCAAGAGCACCGCCGGCATCGCCACCCTGCTGGCCGAGGGCCTCGGCGACACCATTCGCGTCTCGCTGACGGAGGCGCCGGAGCGGGAAATTCCTGTCTGTTACTCGATCCTGCAGGCCCTGGGGCTGCGCAAGACGATGGTGGAGTACGTGGCCTGCCCCAGCTGCGGTCGCACCCTGTTCAATCTGGAGGAGGTGCTGCACAAGGTGCGGGCGGCCACGGCCCACCTCACCGGTCTGGATATCGCCGTGATGGGCTGCATCGTCAATGGCCCAGGCGAGATGGCCGATGCCGACTACGGCTACGTGGGCAAGATCCCAGGCACGATCTCGCTTTATCGCGGCCGCGAGGAGATCCGTCGCGTACCGGAGCAGGAGGGAGTGGAGGCCCTGATCGCTTTGATCAAGGAGGATGGGCGCTGGCTGGATCCCTGAACTGAGCCGAGCCGTCTTGGGGTTGTGCTTAAACCGAGTTGATCGGTTCTCCTGCCTGTGATTGGCGCCTAATACCCCGCTAGCCTGGAGAATATCCATCGAAAAGCGGGGGCTGGCGCATATGACCAGAGGTCGGGCCAGCATTTTGGTGCTGATCAGCGTGGGAGCCTGTGCCGCTACGGCGGCGGTGCTGGCCAAGGACATGCCCACTCCCTTGGGGGGCACCACCCAGATCAGCGACAGCCCCAAGGAGGTGATGGATCAGGCTTGGCAGATAGTCTTCAGAGACTATCTAGATATCAATGGCAAATACACCCCTGATCACTGGCGTCACTTGCGCCGGGATATTTTAGCCAAGAGCTATGGCACTCCGAAGGATGCCTAT
>CANHSW010000140.1 GCA_947463165.1 Cyanobacteriota bacterium | reverse complement strand
GCGCCGGCGATTCTATCGTCAACGCCAAGCCGCTATTTGGCTAAATGAATCTCGGTTCATGAATGCCGAGATAAGGAGTCAGCTACTTCGATTCCGGCAGAGCCTATAAGCAAGTGCTTGCAGCCAATCACCCAACTTCTTATTTCCAATAGGCCGAGCGAAGAACAACTCTTCGCGACATAAGTTGTGAGAGCATAACATTTGTCTCCCAATTCCGCGGATATCTAATTTCTTCGACTAGGCGAACATGAGCGACGACTGTCTGAAGTACTCCTGATCGACTCTTCTGAATCTGTATCTGATCGAACTTCAGGAGGTGCTCACAGACTCGGTAATGATTTCCCCTGACCTCTAGTGATTGGTGCTGAGTTATTGCATGCGAAGTAGGTAATTGTTCAAGCATCTTCTTCAGATAGGGAATGAGATCAATACTTGAAGCCTTGTTTTTCCCTGACCGCCCATTCCTAAACATATGGCGCCAGCCAAGGCGTGTCAGCTCGATTACTCCGAGGGCTGGTGAAACCACTGTATCGAGTTTTTGATAAATGGCCTTAACATTCTTTCGCCTAATTGTAATATTGGTGTCTCGCCTGCGTATTATAATTCCTCTTCCGCCAGTGATTCCAGTTCGCTTAATGGCGGCACAGCGTGCAAGATCATAGATCATGGGCGGACCCACTTCATGGTAAGCGCCATACTCTTGATGGCTAGCTGTAGACGTTGGATGCACATAAGCCCAGAATACCCGATTATTATCCCTGTCAACCCATGCAACACAGACTGGATGAGTCGTCCTAATTGCGGCTCTCTTTGCTTTTGCTTTTAGCTTGAAGCCATGACTGAGTGTGGATCCGTAGCTTTCACCTGACTTAACCTGCGTAAATATAATTAGGCGCTCGCCTTCATGCCATGGATGCTGTGCCGAAAAGAAGAGATCAATTTTTGAGTTGTCTTCTTCGCGCGAACCCCAATGACCTTCTCCACGACAAGCGAGAATGATCTTGGCAAGAGCATACGATTCAGAGTCGCTGCCATTAATTGGGTTTTGTGGTCGCCCTTGCAGAGGGATTGGCAGAGGTTGGGAGAGTAGCAAGCTGCCCATAATCGGCCTCTCTAGTTGCATTGATTGACTTTCAGGTCAATCATAGCCGTGTGGGTCACCCCTTTCAACGGTGAGGACTGCGCCAATGAATGCAACATAATCTCCTCGGCCTAACGCTACATGGGTGGTTTCCGAGAACCACATTACCGCCCCTGCTGCTTTCCGTGAACCACCTCCAAGCTGTGTATCAATGTCTAGCAACCGCAGTCGATTTCCGCAATATAAGTTCGTTGCGAACAGCGGTTATCGGACCCGTTATCCAATTGCCGAGAATTTGGGTGTAACGTTGCAACACTATCTCAATCGAGATCCAGATCCAAATCCAGCCCCAGCTGGATCGCCCCCTCCCTGGATGCGGCGTTGCCGCCGGTGGATCGCCGCCGCCGCTGACCCGTGCGGGGTGCCTGGTTGGAGCGGCGGGAGCCGTGTTTTTGATTGATGACCCCGGCCAGCTCCTTGAAGCCTGGTTGCTGGCGTTGGGCCCAGATCCGCTGGCGGGCCTGGCGGGCGGCGGCGGTGGGTTCCACGATTGGCAGCGGGTAGTGCAGGCCCAGCACGCAGCCGATGCGCTCTTGGAGGGCCGGCGTCATCGTCCAGGGTTCATGTAGGTGCACCGCAGGTACGGCCCGCAGTTCTGGTAACCAGCGGCGGATGAACTGGCCATCGGGGTCGTGGTCTTGCCCCTGCTTGATCGGGTTGTAGATGCGAATCGTGTTGATGCCTGTTGTGCCCGATTGCATCTGGCACTGGCTCCAGTGGATGCCCGGTTCGTAGTCCACGAATAGGCGCGCCAGCTCCAGGCCGCTATCGCGCCAGGGCAGCCACAGCTGGTAGCTGGCCACCGACATCAGCATCGCCCGCATCCGGAAGTTGATCCAGCCGCTGGCGATCAGGGCCCTCATGCAGGCATCCACAAACGGCAGGCCGGTGCGCCCCTCCGCCCAGGCCGCCAGTCGCTCCGGGTCGCTCTCGCGCAGGCCGGCGGTGAGCGGATGCAGCTCGCGGAATTCCAAATTCGGCTGGCTTTCCAGTTTCTGGATGAAGTGGCAGTGCCAGTGCAGCCGCCCATCGAAACCCCGCAGCGCCCGCAACCACTGGCCCCGATCGGCGGCGGAGCCAGCCTTTATCTGCTTGAGGCGTTGGCGGCTGCTCTGCACCACCTCCCGCAGCGACAGGGTGCCCCAGGTCAGGTGGGTGGAGAGGCGCGAACAGCTGTCAAAGGCGCTGCGCGGGCTGGAAAGCTCCCGGTGGTAGCGGGCCCCCCGCCCCTGCAAAAAACTCTCCAGCAGCTCCAGGCCCCGCTGTCGCCCGCCGGGCTGCCGGTCTGGGCAGGGGTCCGCCGCCAGGCCGAGGTCGGCGGCGGCGGGAATGGCGCCCGGCTCGATGCCGATCAGCGGCTGCAGCGCCTGCGGCGGCGGCGCCACTGGCTCGGCCATCCGCTCTTCCCAGCGCCGCGCCCAGCCGGAGCGGTCGCGCAATCTGCGAATCACGCCGAATTGCGGTATCTCGATCCAGGTGATGCCGTGGCTTTTGGCCCACTCGGCCACCTGTTTATCGCGGGCGTAGGTCCAGCCATTGCCCGTTTCTTCATGGCTCCACAACCCCGCGATGCCAAAGCGGCGGCGGGCCCGCTCCAGCACCTGCACCGCCGGCCCGATCCGCACCACCAGCGGTTGCCCCAACAGCGCCAGGGCCTGGCGCAATTCCTCGATGCTCTCGGCGTAGAAGTTCCACTGGCGCCCGGAGGCGTCGGGCTGTTGCCACAGCTGCGGCTCCACCACCACTAAGGGCAGCACTGGGCCCTGGCTACTGGCCTGCAGCAGCGGCTGGTGGTCCACCACCCGCAGGTCCCGTTTGAACCAAACGATCTGGAGCGGGCCCATGGCCAAAACCATAAAAGGCTCGCGAAGGCTGCTGCCCGCTGCCCAAGCCCCAGCCGCCTCTGGCGGCGCAGCGTTTGCCCCGGGAGGGCGATGGCCAGCTGCGATAGGGTCCGCAGATATTCCTGGTGCGTTTTCCCGTGGTGCGCAGGCAGCGGCAGTGGCAGCGGCAGCTCTCCCGGGCCCTTCCGTCAGTGCTCACGGCCCTGGCCCTGCCCCTGGCACTTGCCGCCTGCGCCAGCCGCCCGGCGGGTAACGGCGCCAATGGGGCCAAGGGCCTGCCCACGATCGGCGCGGCGATCGCCCTCACCGGTAACGCCAGCGTGATCGGCCAAGACCAGCGCATCGGCCTGCAGCTGGCCCACACCTACTTCCAGGGCAAGGGTGCCGAGCTGCGGTTGCAAATAGAAGACGGCGGCAGCGATGAGGCCACCGCCACCAACGCCTTCCGCAGCCTGATCAACGCCGGCGTGGTGGCCCTGATCGGCCCCTCCCTCTCCCAACAGGCCTTCGCGGTGGATCCGATCGCCGATCGCGGCGGCATCCCGGTGGTGGGACCCTCCAACACCGCCAAGGGCATCCCCGAGATCGGACCATTTGTGTCGCGGGTGTCGGCGCCGGTGGCCAAGGTGGCGCCCCTCTCGATCAACGCGGCCTTGAAGCTCAATCCCCAGATCCGCCGGGCGGCGGTGTTCTACGCCCAAGACGACGCCTACTCCAGCTCCGAATCCAAGATTTTTCAAAAAGTGCTGGCCGAGCGGGGACTCAAGCCGCTCACGGTGCAGAAAACCAGCGTTACCGATACCGATTTCCAAAATCAGATCACCGATACCCTGCGTCGCAACCCCGATCTAATCGTGATCTCAGCCCTGCCCACCGATGGCGGCAACCTGGTGCGCCAGATCCGCGAGCTGGGCTACAAGGGCAGCCTGGTGGTGGGCAACGGCATGAATTCGCCGAATATCTATCCCATCTGTCAAAAGTACTGCGATGGGCTGTTGATCGCCCAGGCCTACAGCCCGGAGGCGACCACCCCGATCAATAAAGCCTTCCTGGCGCTCTACAGCAAGGATCGGGGTGGCGCCATCCCGCCCCAGTTCAGCGCCCAGGCCTTCACCGCCTACCAGGTGTTGGCAGAAGCGCTCACTGCCGTGCAGACCTCCCTGCCGGCCGGCAAAACCCTGGCCGCCCTGCCCCTACCTGAACTGCGCCGTCAGTTGAACACCACCCTGCTCAAGGGCAGTTACCAAACGCCCCTGGGGGAAATCCGCTTCTCGCCGGAGGGGGAGGTGATCCAGAAGCAGTTTTATGTGGCCCAAGTGCGCATGAATCCCGATGGCAAGTCTGGCCGCTTCCAGCTACTGCCATGATCCCGTTTTTTTGCATTGCCACGGCCTTTAGCTGCTTTGCTGGCGTCGTAGCCCAAAGCCCCATGCCCAGCTCAGGAGCGCCCGGCCGCTGGCGCCCAGGCCTCTTAATCGCCTGAGCCGACACCTATGGATACCTTGCTGCAGATCCTGGTGAACGGCATCTCCACCGGCGCCGTTTATGGCCTGTTTGCGCTGGGTTACACGCTGGTGTTTTCGGTGTTGGGGGTGATCAACTTCGCCCACGGCGCCGTATTCACCCTCGGTGCTTATTTCACCTATTTATTGATTGGCGGGGCGGTGGGCGCCAATGGCCTGCTGGCGGGTCTGCAGCTGCCCTTCTCCTTACCTTTCTGGGCGGCATTGCCGCTGGCGGGGTTATTCACGGCGCTGGTGAGCCTGGGGGTGGAGGCGACGGCTTTTCGGCCCCTGCGCCGCTTCCAGGCCGAACCTCTGCTCTACCTGATCACCAGCCTTGGGGCCGGCGTGATTGTGGTGAACCTGCTCCAGATCCTGATGGGGGCGGAGGGCTATTCGCTGCCCACCAATGCTCTGGGGGCCTTGCCAATCACCCTGTCGATCGGCGGCGCCCAGGTGCGCACGGTGCAGCTGGTGTTGTTGGTGGTGTCGGCTTTGGTGCTGGTGCTGCTCACCGCCTGGCTGGAGGGCAGCCGCGGCGGCAAGGCCCTGCAGGCCGTATCAGAAGACGCCACCACCGCCAGGCTGTTGGGGATCAACAGCGACGCCATGATTCGCCTCTGCTTTGCGGTGAGCGGTTTTTTGGCGGGGATTTCCGGCGGGCTGGTGGGCTTGAGCCTGAGCATCACCGGCCCCTATTTCGGCATCAGCTATGGCCTCAAAGCCCTGGGGGTGCTGGTGCTGGGCGGGCTGGGTAGCGTGCCGGGGGCGGTGCTGGCCGGCTTGATCGTGGGCACGGCGGAAGCGCTGGTGCCGGGCGAATGGAGCGGCTACAAGGAGGCGATCGCCTATGCGTTTCTGTTTGGCGTGCTGCTGCTGCGGCCCAGCGGTCTGCTGGGCAAAACCCTGGTGAACAAGGTGTGATTGATACCGCCCTGCTGGTGCAGATGTTGCTGGGGGCCCTGCTGGGGCTGTCGGTGTATCTGCCCTTGGCCTGCGGCCAGTTGTCGCTGGCTACGCCAGGTTTTTATGCGATTGGCGGCACGGTGGCGGCGCTGCTCTCCACCCGAGTGCCCGCCCTGGCCGGCGCTGGCGAGGCTGCGGCTGGCGGCTATCCGCTGTTTTCGGTGCTGGTGGAGATGGCGGTGGCGGCGCTGCTCTGCGGCCTGCTGGCCTACGGCATCGGCAGCCTGGTGCTGCGGCTGCGCGGTATCTATCTCACCATCGCCACCATCGCCCTGGTGGAGATCCTGCGGGTGGTGAGCCTCAACCTGGAGATCACCGGCGGGGCGGTGGGCATCTTCTCGATACCGCAACCCTTCGCCGATCCGGCCGGCTATGCCCTGTTTGCCCTGCTGCTGCTTGCACTTGTCTGCTGGCTGTGCCAGCGGCTGGCGGCAACCAGGCCGGGCCTGGCGATGGCCGCCATCCGCGACGACGAGATCGCCGCCGCCAGCCAGGGGATCGCCACGGCCCGCAGCAAGCGGCTGGCCTTCGTGCTCAGCGCCCTGGTGGCGGCGGTTACCGGCGTGGTGGCGGCCCATTTCCTCAACGCTTGGAACCCGAAACTGGGCAACTTCGACGCCAGCATCACCAGCCTGGCCTTTGTGGTGTTTGGCGGTTCGCGCACCTGGATCGGGCCGGTGGTGGGGGGCCTGGTGCTCACAGCCCTGCCGGAGCTGC
>CANHSW010000139.1 GCA_947463165.1 Cyanobacteriota bacterium | reverse complement strand
CAAAGTTCATCTTGCCTCAGAGCCCGATGCGGCGCTGGGTCGCAGCCGCAGCTCCAAGGCATCAACGATGGAATCCGCAACTTGGCAGCGCAGGGCCCGTTGCAGGCGCTTCTTGCGCCGGGCGTCATCGAGACAGTCGCCACTGGGGCATAGGTAGGCCGAACGGCCCATGCCTTGGTCGAGGGCGATGCCGCCTGCCGCCAGTCGGATCACCCGCCAGAGCAGGCTCCTGTCACAAAGCTGGCGACAGGACACGCAGCGGCGCAGCACCGGCTGGGGACTCACCGGATCTCCTCCTCCTGCTCAGCTGGCTCATCCTCAGGGGACTCGTCTTCAGTGGACTCTTCCTCAGTGGACTCGGCATCAGGGTCTGGGGCTTCAGCCACTTCAGCCGGCTCGGCATCAGGGTCTGCGGCATCCGGCTCCGCAGCGCTCCCCTCCTCCAGGGCTTCGTATTCATCCGCCTCGTCTTCTGGCAGGGGATAGAGCTCCCGCAGGCGGGCATCCTCGGCGGCCCTGGCGGCCTGTTCGGCAGCCAGGCGAGCATCCGCTTCCGCCTGGAGGGCCTCCTCTTCCTGGCGCAGGGAGATCAGGTTGGCCACGGTGGCATCTTCCGTGCCCTGGTCGTACTCGTTGGCATTCTTGATATCTATCTTCCAGCCGGTGAGACGAGCCGCCAGGCGAACGTTCTGGCCCTCGCGGCCGATCGCCAGGCTCAGCTGATCCGGGGGCACCAGCACGTGGGCGTGGTGACCATCTGGATCCACCAAACGCACCCGGTCCACCCGGGCGGGGCTGAGGGAGTTGGCAATGTATTGGCCGGCATCAGCCGACCAACGAATCACATCGATCTTCTCGCCACGCAGCTCATTGACCACCTGCTGGATGCGGGAGCCGCGGGCGCCGATGCAGGCACCGACGGGATCGACCTCCCGCTCGACGCTGTCCACCGCCACCTTGGTGCGCGGTCCCACCGAGCGGCTGGGGGGATTTGCCTCCCGGGCCACGGCCACGATGCGCACCGCACCCTCTTGGATCTCGGGCACCTCGTTTTCAAATAGATAAACAACTAGGCCGGCATTGGCGCGGCTAACAAATAGCTGAGGCCCCCTTCTAGGCACCTCGCTCACCTCCTTGAGAAACACCTTGAAGGTGGCGTTGGCGCGGTAATTGTCGTTGGGTAACTGGTCGCGGCGGGGCAGCTCGGCCTCCACTTCAGGGCGACCAAGGCCGCTACTGACGGCCATGATCACGCTCTGGCGCTCAAAGCGGATGACGCGGGCGGTGAGCACCGGATCCTCCAGATCCGCGAACTCCTCCTGGATCATGCGCCGCTGTTGATCGCGCAGCTTCTGGGCCAGCACCTGCTTGGTGGTGGCTGCGGCCATGCGCCCAAAATCGTCCTTCTCCGGCGTGACATCGAGCACCACCGTGTCGCCGATCTGGGCGTCATCGGCCACCTGCTGCACTTCTTCCAGGGCAATTTGATGGTCTTCGCTCTCCACCTCATCTACGATTATCTTGGATGCCAGCACCCGATAGCCCTCTTCATCGAGGTCAAGCTGCACATCAAAATTAGAGAAATAATCCTCTTCGAAGGGATCTTCGCTGATGCCGATGTAGAGGGTTCGCCGGTAGCGCTCGTATCCCTTGAGCAGGGCCTCCCGCAGGGCGGCTTCCACCACCGTGGCGGGCAGCTTCTTCTCGTCGCTGATGTCCTCGATCAAGGTGTTCAGACCGGGGAGCAAGACCAGGGCCATGACTGTTCAGTTGTGCGGGTTTTTCAGTTGTGGGGAAATCAGGGGCGATGCCGAGCTCACGTCCAGGCGCGGGCCATCAGCTGTCGCCGGAGGCGGTCACCAGGCGCACGGCGATCACCTCGTCGCGGGGGATGCGCAGAGGGCGTCCCCGCAGGTTGAGATGCACAGCCTCCGCATCGCGCTCGAGCAGTAGGCCCTCGCGCCTGGTCTCAGCGCCCTTGCCATCTCGGAACAGCACCTCCACCGGAAAACCGCGAAAGCTGCGGAAATCACGGTCGTCGTGCAGTTCCTCGCCGATGCCGGGGCTGCTGATCTCTAAAACATAGGCGCCAGGGAGCAGCTCAGCCGCCTCGATGGCTTCGCCCAGGGGGGCGCTCAAGCTGGCGCACTCATCGAGGCTGATGTCGCTGCCATCGGCCTTTTGCACCAGCACCTGCAGCGTCAGCGGAATGCGGTGGCTGTGGAGCTGCACGCCGCGCAGCTCGTAGCCAGCCTGGCTGAGCAGGCCCTCGGCCAGGGCCTCGAGCTGGGGGATCAGGGGATGGGCCATGGGGATTCAGGCCGGCCCGGATTCACTGAAACCAGTGAGGTCGATCACCGGAGCCTCGTCGTAGTAATCACTCTTGACCACCTTGCCCACCAGGTTGCTGTCCTGGTTAATGCACTGGCACTTCTGCTCATCGCTCCGCAGGTACTGGCACACCCGCGCCCAGAGCTTGGCGCGGCTGCCGGGGGCGCCCTGGGAGAAGTGCACCAGATCAACGCCGCCTGTCATGCCCTGGATTTCCACCTGGCAGAGGCTGCAGCGACGGCGTTCGCCGGGAGGGATAGCCACCATGGCAAGGCATGTGCACTGCGAGCAACTTAATCCGATGCGGTTGCTACAGCTCAGCGATCCCCATCTTCTGGCCGATCCCAGTGGCGTTTATCGCCAGGTCGAGCCCCTGGCCCGGTTGCGGCTGGCCCTGGAGCGGGCGGGGCGGCAACCCCACGACCTATTGCTGCTCAGCGGCGACCTCTGCCAGGACGAATCCTGGGGCGGCTACGCCAGGCTGCGGGAGTTGCTGGCGGAGCGGGCGGTGCAGCGGCCGGTGGCTCTGCTGCCGGGCAACCACGACCAGCCGGCTCTGCTGCGGATGGCGCTGGCGCGCTCGGCCCTGGTGGCACCGGCGGTAATCGATCACCACGGCTGCAGGTTGGTGCTGCTCGACAGCCATCGGGCCGGCCAGATCGGCGGCTGGCTGGGGGAAAGCCAGCTGGCCTGGCTGGCAGGGCAACTGGCCAGCGCCCCCGATCGAGCGACGCTGGTGGCGCTGCACCACCCGCCGCTGGCGATCGGCGATCCAGGGCTGGATGCCATCGCCCTGGGGGACGGCCGCCAACTTCTGCAATGCCTGGCGGCAGTGCCTGGCTTGCGGGCGGTGCTGTTCGGCCACATCCACCAGCACTGGCAGGGCTGGCTGCCGGGTCGGGCGGCGGGGCTCGAACCGGTGGCCCTGCTCGGCTGTCCATCCACCCTCTGCAGCTTCCCGGCAGTGCAGGCCTGTCCCCTCGGGCGCCCCCAAGATCCCGGCGGCCGCTGGCTGCAGCTGGAGGCCTCGGGGGCCTGGCGGCAGCGGCTGCTGCGCTGGTAGCTGGCCGGGGCCCCTAGCCTCAGCTCACCTCCAGAGAGCTGCCGCCGCCGTGATTCGCGCCCTGATCGGCTTCATTTTGGCCCTGGTTTTACTGGTGCCGATGCCGGCGGCTGCCCTGACCAGCGCTGAGCTGCCGGCAAGCACGACCCCATTGGCGGCAGGCGCCAGTGCCCACAGCTTTGTCGCCGCCGCAGCCCGGGCGGTGGCGCCGGCGGTGGTGCGGATCGACACCGAGCGGCAGGTGAGCCGCCAGCAATTTGATCCGGCGATGCTGGATCCGCTGCTGCGGGATCTGTTCGGCGATCCCTCCAATTCGATGCGGGAGCGGGGCCAGGGATCCGGGGTGGTTATCGACGCCGCCAGGGGGCTGGTGCTCACCAACGCCCACGTGGTGGATGCGGTGGATCTGGTGGAGGTGACCCTGGCCGATGGGCGGCAGCTGGACGGCCAGGTGGTGGGGGCCGATCCAGTCACCGATCTCGCCCTGGTGAAGCTGGAGGGCCAGCGGCAGTTGGCAGCTGCAGCACTTGGGGATTCAGAAGCCCTGGAGGTGGGGGATTGGGCGATCGCCCTGGGCAGTCCCTATGGCCTGGAGCGCACGGTGACCCTCGGCATTGTCAGCAGCCTGCATCGGGATATCAACAGCCTCGGCTTCAGCGACAAAAGGCTGGATTTGATCCAGACCGATGCCGCCATCAACCCGGGTAACTCCGGCGGACCGCTGGTTAATTCGGCCGGGGAGGTGATCGGCATCAACACCTTGGTGAGATCCGGGCCCGGGGCCGGCCTCGGCTTTGCCATCCCGATTAATTTGGCCCGGCGGGTGGCCCTGCAACTGGCCGATGGCGGCCAGGTGGTGCATCCCTACCTGGGCCTGCAGCTGGTACCGCTAACCGCCCGCCAGGCCCGGGCAAACAACAGCGATCCCAACGCGCTGCTGCAATTGCCGGAGCGAGATGGCGCCCTGGTGCAGCGGGTGCTGGAGGACAGCCCAGCCCAAGCGGCCGGACTGCGCCGCGGCGATTTGGTGGTGGCGGCAGCGGAGCAGCCGGTGGGCGATCCGGCCAGCCTGTTGCGGCAGGTGGAGCGCTCCAACGTCGGCGAACCGCTGGCCCTGAGTGTGATCCGTGCCCAAAAGCAAATGAAGCTCACGATTCGGCCCGCCGCCCTGCCCAAGCCTGGTTAAGGTCTCGGGCCCTTGCTACGGTCGCGCCCCAGACGGCGAACCCCCGATGTCGGATCTGCAAGACCAGATGAAGCAAGCGGTGGCCGAGGCCGCCACCGAGCAGATTCGTAGCGGCATGGTGGTGGGTCTGGGGTCAGGCTCCACGGCGGCCCTGATGATCCGCTCCCTGGGGGCCAAGCTGCAAAGTGGCGAGCTTCAGGACATCACCGGCGTGACCACCTCCTTCCAAGGGGAGGTGTTGGCCGCCGAATTGGGCATTCCGCTCAAGAGCCTCAATGCGATTGAGCGCATCGACCTGGCCATCGACGGTGCCGACGAGGTGGATCCCGACTTCCAGCTGATCAAGGGCGGTGGCGCCTGTCACGTGCAGGAGAAGCTGGTGGCCCGCAGGGCCGATCGCTTTGTGGTGGTGGTGGATGCCACCAAATTGGTGGAGCGCTTGAACCTGGGCTTCCTGCTGCCGGTGGAGGTGCTGCCCGGCGCCTGGCGGCAGGTGCAGGGCCAACTGCTGGAGCTGGCTGGAGAAGCCCAGCTGCGGATGGCCCAGCGCAAGGCCGGCCCGGTGGTGACCGACCAGGGCAATCTGGTGTTGGATGTGAAGTTCGCCGGTGGCATCGCCGATCCGGTGGGTTTGGAGCGGGAGATCAACAACCTGCCCGGGGTATTGGAGAACGGCCTGTTCGTGAACATCACCGACCAGGTGCTGGTGGGAGAGATCCACGACGGTTTGGCCAGCGTGCGCGATCTGGCCAAACGCTGAACCTGCCTGGCCTGAATCCACCGCCGCACTTTCTCGCCGCACTTCCCCGCAGCCGCCCAGCAGGTGAATTGCTGCCGGATGCAAGCCGGCGGCGTGGTGATCGCCTTGCTGAGCTTCCCTGGCAGGGCTAGACGCTAGCCAGGGCCTCGGCCGCTGGAAGGGCTGCATTTGTGAACTACTTTGCTGGCTTTTCCCCCGTTTTACGCTTTATTTCGGAGTTTTCCCCAGGAATCAGGCAGTTTTTCCACAGCCCCCTGGCTCAGGCTGCTGCAGGAATGCGGCGTCTTCCCACCCGATTGCTCACCGCCCGGCTGCGATTTTGGTAGTTATGCACTAGGGGCAGGCGTTCCGCCTGGTAGGCCAGCAGGGCTGCGGGGAGATCCTGGGGGCTGGCGGCCAGGGCCTGGGCGAAGGCCAGGGCATCTTCCAGGCCGGCGGTCATGCCCCGGGCCTGGGAGGAGCTCATCGCGTGGGCGGCATCGCCGATCAGGGCCACACGCCCCTGGGCAATGCAAGGCAGCGGCTCAATGTCGTAGGACCAATTGGCCGTGAGCTGCTGGGGGGGCGTGGCGGCGATCAGGGCTGCGGCTTCTGGATGCAGCTTGGCCAGGGCTTCTGGGGGGATCGGCTCGCTGAGCAATTGACGCTGCCGCTCCCGGCTGGCGGGCAGGGGTTCCTCGTGGAAAAAACCCCAATGGGTGCGCTGCACGCCACTGCTATCAGCACCAAGATCGAAGAAATTGGCGTAGATACCTCGACCACGGGCGTACACGAAGAAGTCGCCATCGGTGCAGAAGTGGGCATCTTCCACCACGCCACGCCAAACCCGATCACCCAGGTAATTCAAGCTATGGCTCGGTACTAAAACCGGCGCCACTCGCGAAAAAAT
>CANHSW010000138.1 GCA_947463165.1 Cyanobacteriota bacterium | reverse complement strand
TGGATGTTCACCAGGCGCTCCGGGTAGGCGGCGATCAAGTGGGCGGTAACGACGCGCATCCAGCCAGCCATCACCACCAGGTCCACCTGAGCCGCCCCCAGGGCTGCCACCAGGGCCGCATCGAGAGCCTCGCGGCTGGCAAAGCGGCGGTGATCCACCAGGCTGCAGGGGATGGCCAGCCTGGCCGCCCTGGCCTGGGCGGGGCAGTCGGGATTGTTCACCAACAGCAGCACCACTTCGGCGGCCAGGCTGCCGCTGCGGCAGGCCTGCACCAGCGCCTCAAAGTTGCTGCCGTTGCCAGAGGCCATCACCCCTAGGCGCAGCCGCCGGCGGGGGCTTACGAGGTCAGCCGAGACGGGGTCAGCGGTGATGGGGCAGGGGAGTACAGCTCCAGCTCTGGAGGGGCCGGTGTGGGCGGAATTAATGGTTGCTGGCGCAGGGTTAGGGCTTGCTGTCTCAGTGTTAGAGGCAGCTGGCTCAGTGTTAGGGGCAGCTGGCTCAGTGTTAGGGGCAGCTGGCGCAATGGAAGCGGCGGCATATCCCTTTAAAGCTGTTTGGGCTGTGGGGGTGTTGCCATTGCCGCTGTCCAGGGCTGCCGTTTCTTCCGCAGGGCCTGGGCAGTTGTGGGCTGTCTGTGCTGACGGCCACTGGATTGCCAGCCTTTGATCGCTAGGGTCGTTCAATGCCGGCCTTGGGCCATGTCCCACCTATCCATTTTGCCCACCGTGCTGCGCGATGCCGAGGGGCTGACAGCCAGCCTTGAGCATTTAGGTCACCATCCCATTCAGGGCGGCGAACTGGTGGGTTTCGCCGGCGAGCGCCACAGCGTGGCGGTCCAGGTGATCCTGCCGGAAGGCACCAGCATCGGCTGGGCGCGCCAGAGCGATGGCTCCCTGGCCCTGGTGGGCGACCTGCAAAGGCTCAGCCACTGTCGCTCCCTGCAGCTGTTGCTCTCCCAGTTGACCCGCGGCTACGCGGCCCACATGGCCCTGCGGGCTGCCCTTGGCCAGTTCCCTGGCGCCGAACTGCAATTGAGCGTCTGAGGATCCAGCTGCGGTGCCAGATATTCGCATTTCGCTAACCCAGCCCCACCGCCAGCTGGTGCAGGTACGGATCGCCGTTAAACCGCAGCAGCGGCGGCTAAGGCTGTCCTTGCCGGAATGGACCCCTGGCTCCTACTTGATTCGCCACTACGTGCGCCGGTTGGAAGGCCTGGAGCTATGGCAGGGGGATCGCCGCCTGGCCCTGCAAAGACGAGCTGTAGCCGGTTGGCAGGCGCAGCTCAACAGCCTGGAGCCGATCGAGATTCGCTACCAGCTGCTGGCTCCAGAGCTCACGGTGCGCACCAGCCAGCTCACGGCGGAGCACGCCTTTTTGGCCATGGCTTCTGTGGTGCTGGCGATTGAGGGGGAGCGCTGGAGTGCCCATCGCCTCAGCTTGGAGTTGCCCGAGGCTTGGCAGCCTTTTGTGGCGCTGCCCCAGCAGCCAGATGGCAGCTGGATCGCCGCCGACTACGACCAGCTGATCGACACCCCGGTGGAGGCTGGTCCCCATCCCTGCCATCGCTTTGAGCTGGCGGGGGTGCCGCATCGCTGGGTGGAGTGGGGTGGCGACCTGGCCCGGGAGGATCCGGCCTGGCTCGGCGACCTGCAGCAGCTCTGCCTGGCCTGTTGTCGGCTGATGGGGGTGGAGCGGCCGGCGGCCGACCACTACTTATTTGTGCTGCATCGCACCGCCAGTGGCTACGGCGGCTTGGAGCACGACAACGGCAGCGTGTTGCAATTCGGCCGGCGGGCCCTGGCAAAACCGGAGGGGCGGCGCCAACTGTTGCAACTGGTGGCCCATGAGTATCTGCACCAGTGGAATGTGCGCCGGCTGCGGCCCCTGGAGCTGGCCACCTACGACTACGACCAGGCGGTGGTGATCCCCAGCCTCTGGTTCGCAGAGGGGGTCACCAGTTATCTGGACCAGCTGCTGCCCCTTGCCGCCGGTCTTAGCGGCGAGGCGGAGTTGCTGGAGGATCTGGGCGCCGATTTGAGTCGTTATCTGCTCACCGCCGGGCGCCAGGTGCAAAGCCTTCAGGCCAGCAGTGAGGAGGCCTGGGTGAAGCTCTATCTGGCCGATGCCCACAGTGGCAGCAGCCAGGTGAGCTATTACCTAAAGGGGGCAGTACTGGCCCTGGTGCTCGACTTGCGACTACGCCAGCGGGGCTATTGCCTGCCGCTGGTGTTGCAGCAGTTGTGGCGCAGTCATGGGGCTATCGGCCGCGGCTATCGCCAGGCTGAATTGATCGCCGCCTTCGCTGCCCACGATCCAGAACTCAGCGAGCTGCTTCCCCAGTGGTTAAACAGCACTGAGGATCCACCCATCGCCGCAGCTCTGGCGGTGGTGGGTTTGCGCTTGCAGCCCGAGATCTCCTCTGAACCCTGGCTGGGATGGCAATTGGAGGTCACCAACGCTGGCCTTTTTTTGCAGCGGCTGCAGCGCGATTCCCCAGCCCAGCTGGCGGGTTTATTGGCAGGCGATGAACTGCTGGCCCTCGATGGGGTGAGGCTGCGCAGTCCGGAGGATCTCACCCCCCTATGGGCTGCGGCCCCTTGGTGCCAGCCGCGCCAGTTGCTGTGGGTGCGCGATGGGCTGGTGCGCAGTGGGGAGATCACAGCTGCGGCGCCAGCGGTGCAGCGTTGGCGGCTGCTGGTGGATCCCGAGGCCGAGCCGGCCAGTGCGCAACGCCGCGCCAGTTGGCTGAGGCTGCAAAGGCCATGAGGTGGCCCCAGGTGTTGGCGGCGGCGGCGGCGTTGAGCCTCGGCAGCATGGGCTGGCTGGCCAGGGATCTGAGCGAGCCCAGTGCTAGCAGTCGGCGGGAACCGAGCTTGATCGAGATGGTGCAAGCCCTGGGTACGCCGCCGGCGGACCTGGATCCCCAGCCAGAGACCCCGAGCGGACCGCCGTTGGCGCCGCCGCCAACCAATAAATGGCGATCCCCCTTGAAGCGGGCCTGTGGCCCCAGCGATCCAAAACTGGCGGCCCGCCTGAAGCAGTTGTTGGCCAATCTGCCCAGCAAGGCCGAGCGGTTGGCGATCGACCCCTCCAATTTCGGCCCGCGCTACCGCCGCGACGCCTATGGCCAGCCGGTGGATCCCACCCCAAGGGTGGTGGTGATGCACGAAACGGTATATGGCATTCAGTCGGCGATCAATACCTTCACCACGGCCCATGCCAATGACGACGACCAGGTGAGTTACCACGCCCTGATCGGCGAGCAGGGCCAGGTTGTGCTGCTAATGGATCCGTTGCAGCGGGCTTTTGGGGCGGGCAACTCGGCTTTTAACGGTCGCTGGGTGATCACCAATCCCAAGGTTGGTGGCTCTGTGAATAATTTCGCCTTGCACGTGAGCCTGGAAACCCCTATAGATGGCGAGGATGACGACCCTGGCCACAGTGGCTATAAACAGGCCCAGTACGACGCCCTGGCGGTGCTACTGGCCCAGTGGATGGGCCGGTTCCCAATTCCCTTTAATCAGATCACCACCCACCGCGCCGTCGACCTGGGCGGCGAGCGCGCCGATCCCCGCAGTTTTGACTGGTCTCAACTGCAGCTACGCCTGCATAGCCTGGGCTTGCTCTGTTGACAGTTTGGGCCTCTGCCCATTGGCTCTGGCGATCATTAGCGCTGGCGATCATTAGCGCTTGCGAGTATTCAGCGATGGTGAGCATTCTTGCTGGTGAGCCTTCTGACTGGCTGAGCCTTCTGAATCACCTGGGGCTGCCGCATCACCTGGGGCTGCCGCTCAAATCAATGGTGTGACCGGCTGCTTGCGATCGCCAAACAAGACAGCATGTAGTTCAGGGTCATCCATGGACCGCAGGATGCGGCGGGGGTAGTCGAGTTTGCCGTTGTGCAGATAGGCCAGGGTGGCGATCCCCTTGGCATCGCGGGCGCTGCGGCTGGCCTGGAGCATCCGGCCTTGCGGCAGGCCCAGATCGCGGCTGAGGCGGGCGAACTTGCCCACCAGCACGCGCACGTTGGTGTCGGGATCAAGCAGCAGCTCCCGGGCTGCCGCCAACTGCTCTGGGCTGGCATCCGCCGCCAGCAGGCCCTGATGGATCAGTTCGCCCACCCCCAGTTGGGCGGGCCCATGGGTGCTGAACAGTCCTGACCTGGCGGCAATTGGCAGGTCTTCGCCGGGTTTGGCGTGGCGCATCTCATCGAAGAGCACGGCCGCCACGAACACCGGGTTCACATGGCGGCGAGCGCTTTCTTGGCGAATTACCGGTCGCAGTTCCTCAATGCGGGCCAAGGCGTTGCTGCGCAGCGGTTGGAGCTGGTCGATGCCATCGCTGAGCAGTTGGGTGAGGCGGGGCTGGGGGCCATGCACGCCAAAGCGCCTTTGCAGCTCCCGCAGCTCTACTGCTGAGAACTGCACCGGATCACCGCCTTCGGCGCCGGGACGCCCGGCCTGGATCCCCATCGATCTAGCCGCGGAGCTCAGCTGGGGCACCTGGCGCTGGCTGAGGGGCAGGGCGGGCAGGCAGGCACACACCAGACCAATCAGCAGTTGCTGGCGGCCGATGGGCCGGTGCAGGATCGCTGGGCGCCGCTGGCCACCCCCAGCCGGGGGATGGCGGTCGACGGCCTTGATCCCCTGGGAAGCCCCCTGCAGGCAGGTGAGTTTCTGCCAAGCCCTTTGCAGTTTGTCCAGGGCTTGGCAGCCGCCCAGGATCCAGTGGGCCGGGATGCTGACCAGGTTGGGAAGCTGCAACGACAAGGGGTAGGTGGGCAAGGAACTGCTGTGCCAGGCCTGGCTGCAAGGAGTTTGCTTCGCCGGGCTCAGCTAGGCAAGGAGAGGAGGTTGGCTTCGAGGCAGTGGCGAGGAGGCGGTGGCCAGGGTGAGCTGGGCAGGTATTGGCGGCATTCCCTTGGAGCAAGCAGCCACAGGGGGATTTCCTAGAGCGAAAACCTAGAGCGATAACCGGTGCCAGACGAGATCCGGTTTAAATTTTTGAACTGGGTAAATGCTGGGATTGGCCAGGGAAAACTTCCAGTGTTGTTACGAAAGTTACACAAGCCGCAGATCGCCCCAATCTTAAGCAAGATTGCGGAGCTCAGCTGCCCAGGCCAACCGGCAAGCCAATTGTCTGTCGATTTGGGCTCGGCAGGGAGCACTAATCGCTTTAGGTTCGCCGCAGCGATTTTCCGCCGCCCCGCCCATGGCCGTAGCCGACGACGTGCTCGCAAGCTTCAACGCAGCAGATCCGGCCACCCAGTGGCGGCGTTTTGAGCAACTGCTCTGGTTTGACGAGGGCCTTGGCATCTGGCTGGATGTCAGTCGTATGAATATGGGGCCAGCGCAGCTGCAGGAGTTGAGACCTCGGTTTGCCAAGGCCTTCGAGGCGATGGCGGCTCTGGAGGCCGGGGCGATCGCCAATCCCGATGAGCAACGCCAGGTGGGCCACTACTGGTTGCGCAATCCCGAGCTGGCGCCAGATCCCCAGGCCGGCCAGCACATCCAGCAGGAAATCCAGCGCATCGACCAGTTTGGCGCCGCCATCTGTGCCGGTTCCCTCACCAATGCCGCCGCCGCTCCTTTCACCGATGTGCTATGGATCGGCATTGGCGGTTCAGGCCTGGGCCCGCTGCTGATCACCAGGGCCCTGCGGGATCCAGGGCGGGGCTTGCCATTCCATTTCTTCGACAACGTCGATCCAGACGGCTTTAGCCGCACCCTGGCCGGCCTGGCTGGTCGCCTGGCCACCACCCTGGTGGTGGTGGTGAGCAAGTCGGGCGGCACCCCCGAGCCCTACCTGGGCATGCGGCAAGCCCGCCGAGCTGTGGAGGCAGAGGGCGGTAGCTGGAGCGCCCAGGCCGTGGCCGTAACCATGCTGGGCAGCAAGTTGGATGCCACTGCGGCGGCGGAGGGCTGGCTGGCCCGTTTTGACATGTTCGACTGGGTGGGGGGCCGTAGCAGCGTCACCAGTGCTGTGGGCCTGTTGCCCGGGGTTTTGGTCGGAGCCGACATGGGCGGCTTCCTGGCCGGGGCTGCGGCGATGGATGTCTGCACCAGGGCCCCCAGTTTGGAGCGCAATCCAGCCGCTCTGCTGGCCGCCGCCTGGTATGCAGCTGGCGAGGGAAGCGGTCGCCGCGACATGGTGGTGCTCCCCTATCGGGACCGGTTGGAACTTTTCAGTCGCTACCTGCAGCAACTGGTGATGGAGAGCTTGGGCAAGA
>CANHSW010000137.1 GCA_947463165.1 Cyanobacteriota bacterium | reverse complement strand
GGCTTCGCTATAGCCCATCGCTTCCAGAATTCCGGCCATCCGCTCGGAATCCGCCTTGTTCATCTGGCAGCCGAAGGTGGTGATCCAGTAGCTGCCGCGCCCCTGCACCCCAGGGGCTGAGGGGGCGGCGGGGGCAATCCCAGGGCTGGGGATGGTGTATGCGCTCATCAAGCTATTTTCCGCCATCAGTGGGCTGGCTGGGGGCGGCGGACAAGGGCAAATTCAGATCTGAGCCAGCGGGGTGCAAGGAATGGCGGCTGGGCTTCAGGATGAACTGAGCTCCCACCGCAGGCGGGTTACCGGGCACCATGCGCCTCCAGTTGCACAGCTTCCGCCTCACCAAGGCCGTGCCGCTGGCGATCAGCCGCGGCAGCAGCGGCGGCGCGGACCACCTGCTGGTGGTGGTGGAGCAAGACGGTGTGATCGGCATCGGTGAAACCGGCGGCTTTGACACCGGCCACCGCCGCTACACCACCGAGGCGGTGGCGGCGGAGCTGAGGCAGTTGGTGGAGCCGCTGGAGCCCCTAGAGCCCGAGCCCCTCCAGGCCCTGGAGCCCCTGCTGGCTTCCCTGTCGCCGCCGGCCCGCTGCGGCCTCGACCTGGCCCTGCACGACTGGCTGGGCAAGCGGCTGGGCCTGCCGCTGCACCGGCTCTGGGGCCTGGATCCAGGGGTTGGCGTCGCCACCAGCGTCACCTTGGGCTTGGGGGAGCCGGCGGCGGTGTTGGCGCGGCTTGAGCTTTGGTGGCAGCGGTTGCCCGCCAGCCGGATCAAGCTCAAGCTGGGCAGCCCCCTGGGCCTGGAACACGATCGGGCCCTGTTGGCGGCGGTGGCGACGGCGCTCGAGCGGCGGCGGCAGCTCACCGGCGCCACCTGTGAGCTGCAGGTGGATGCCAACGGGGGCTGGACCCTGGAGACGACCCGAGCGATGGCCACAGACCTGGAGCGGGCCCAGGTGGTGTTGCTGGAGCAGCCGCTGCCGCCCCAGCTGGATCCGGAGGCCGATACGGCTAACTTTGCCGCCCTGGAGCTCGATTGCCCGATGCCGCTGCTGGCCGACGAGAGCTGCTGGCGGCTGGATGATCTGGTGAGGCTGGCGCCCTACGTGGATGGCGTCAATATCAAGCTGCTCAAGAGCGGTGGCCTGGCCGAGGCCCTGCTGATGGCCCGGGCCGCCCAGCGCTTGGGGTTGGCGGTGATGTTGGGCTGTTACGGCGATGGTGGGCTGCTCAACGGCGCCGCGGCCCAGCTGCTGCCCCTGGTGCACTGGCCCGATCTGGACAGCCATCTCAACCTGGTGGACGACCCCTTTTCAGGTTTGGAGATCGTCGCCGATCGGCTGGTGCCGCCCACGCAGCCTGGCCTGGGCATCCAGGTGGCACCAGCTCTGTTGGCGGCGGCGCGATGACCAGTCCGCTCAGCGCCGATCTACCCATTGTGCTCTTGCTGCACGGGGGTCTCGACAACCTCAGCGGCAAGACCGGCCTGGCGATGCTGCGCTACCGCCGCGGCCCGATCGTGGCCGTGGTGGATCCCAGCCAAGCGGGCCGCAGCCTGAGGGAGGTAACCGGCATTGCCAGAGATGTGCCGGTGCTGGCCTCGCTGGGGGAGGCCCTGCCCCTGGGGCCCCGGGCGGCGGTGGTGGGGCTGGCCCCTTCCGGCGGGCGCTTGGCCCCGGAGGTGAGAGCCGACCTGGTGGCGGCCCTGCGGGCTGGTCTATCGGTGGCCAGTGGGCTGCACAGCCGCCTGGGGGAGGATCCCGAGCTGGCGGCCCTGCGCTGGCCCCAGGCCTGGATCTGGGATGTGCGGCTGGAGCCCCAGGGGTTGCAGGTGGCGGCCGGCCGGGCGGCGGCGCTGCCAGCTCGGCGGTTGCTGGCCGTGGGCAGCGATATGGCGGTGGGCAAGATGAGCGCCTGCCTGGAACTGCTGGCAGCGGCGCGAGCGCGGGGCATTGAGGCCCGGTTCGTGGGTACCGGCCAGGCGGGCCTGTTGATCGGCGGTGCTGGCGTGGCCCTCGATGCCGTGCGGGTGGATTACGCCGCCGGGGCGGTGGAGGCGGCCGTGCTGGCCGCCGGCGAGGGGCTAAAGGCGGACGGCTGGCTGCTGGTGGAGGGCCAGGGCTCCCTCTGCCACCCCGGCTCCACCGCCACCCTGCCGCTGATTCGCGGTAGCCAGCCCACCGATCTATTGCTGGTGCATCGGGCTGGTCAGCGTCACAGCCGCGGTTTGACCGACTTGCTGTTGCCGCCCCTACCCCAGCTGATTCAGGCCCTGGAGGCCCTGGCCGCCCTGGCTCGCCCCAGCACTGCCCTGCCGCCGCCGCGGGTGCGGGCCGTGGCGCTGAACACCGCCCTGCTGGAGGAAGCGGCGGCCGAAAACGCCATCGCCGAGGTGAGCGAGCTCACCGGCCTGCCCTGCACCGATCCGGTGCGCTACGGCGCCGGCCCCCTGTTGGAGGAATTGCTGGCCTGATGACCTATTGACCGGCTGGCCTGACGGGGAAATGACCTACTACTGGCCTGCAGCCACTAAATTCACCGGCCACAAAAAATTCCTCGCCTGCAGCCAATAAATTCATTTAGCGCAAAACCAAATGCGCAAAAATGAATAAAAATTAAGGGCGAGCGAGGGGATTCGAACCCCCGGATGGCGGCACCACAAGCCGCTGCCTTAACCGCTTGGCGACGCCCGCCGCGATCTCGACCAATGTACCAACTGATCACGCTCCCTTGGCCCCGCCCTCACCGATGAAAGCCACCTGGATCCCGCCAGCGCTGCTGGTGGCTGCCGGCGCCGCTGGGCTGGCGATCACCAACCCGCCGCCCGAGGAGTTCGCTCGCTATGCCGGAGATCAGCTGGTGGAGCTGATCGTTAAGGAGATCTGCGCGGAAAACAGCCTGCCGCTGACGCTGCGGTTGGTGCTCAAAGATTGCCCGGCCTTGGTGGCCTCCCAGCGGCAGGTGCTGGGGGAGATCGCCCTGCAGAACAGCAGCCGCCTCAATCTCGGCCTGATCAGCATCTATCGCACCGGCCTGGGCGGGCAGCGCTTGCTGCCCCAGCTGCACCTGCCCCGCTACGAGGCGATAACCGTGGCGGCGGCGGGGCAGTTCGCCCTGGTGCACCGCGGCCAAAGCCCCAGCCCATGAGCGCCCTCTCCGCAACAGCAGCGGCCGCCTCCGGCACCCTGGCGGCTTGGCTGCCGCGCTCTCTGCTCGACCCCAGGGATCTGCGACTGCCGGCGGCGAATGCCGATGGCCTGGTGGCGGTGCGGCTGAGCTGGCAGGCGGGCCAGATCACCAACATCCTGGCCTTGGATGCAGAGGCTTTAAGGGGGGGAAAGCCAGGGGCGGGCCTGCCCTTGGCGATCACCCCGCCGGTGGAGCCCCACGCCCACCTCGACAAGGCCTTTACCGCCGCGGCCTTCCCGAATCGGCAGGGCACCATGGCCGCCGCCATGGAGGCCAACCAGCGGGAGTTTGCCGAGCGCAGCGCCGAACGGGTTTTGGAGCGGGGGGAGCGGGCCCTGCAGCGGGCCTGGCGCCATGGCCTGCGGGCGATCCGCAGCCACATCGACAGCGCCGGCCCCGCTGGCGAAGCCAGCTGGGAGGCGCTGCTGCAGTTGCGCCAGCGTTGGCGCGAGCGGCTGGAGCTGCAATTGGTGGCCCTGGCGCCCCTGGGCCACTGGAGTACGTCGGCGGGCCAGGCCCTGGCGCGGCGGGTGGCGGCCGCCGGCGGTTTGCTGGGGGGCGTATTGGGCCCGCCTTTTCGTCAATCGGCCGGCGATCCGGAGGCCCTTTGCCGCCTGCTGGAGCTGGCGGAGGGGCTGGGCTTGGGCGTTGACCTGCACGTCGATGAGAGCGATACCAACCCGGGCCGAGGCTTGGCCCTGGTGAGCGCCGCGGTGCTGCAGCGGCGGTTGGCGCTGCCGATCACCTGCAGCCATGCCAGCAGCCTGGGCCTGCTGCGGGGCTCCCGCCTGGCCCGGCAGGCGGAGCGAATGGCCATGGCGGGGCTCACGGTGGTGGCCCTGCCCAGCACCAATCTGTGGCTGCTCGGCGGGCGTGCCGAGGGCACCCCCCTGCTGCGGCCCCTGGCGCCGGTGGTGGCGCTGCAGCGGGCCGGCGTGCTGGTGGCCGTGGGTGGAGACAACGTTCAGGATCCCTGGTTCCCCGGGGGCGATTTTGATCCGCTAGCCCTGATCGGGCTCACGGCGGTGGCCTTTCATCTGCTGCCCTGGCAGCGGCAGGGCCTGGCCCTGCACACCACGGCCGCGGCCCG
This sequence comes from Cyanobacteriota bacterium, assembly GCA_947463165.1. Lineage (GTDB taxonomy): Bacteria > Cyanobacteriota > Cyanobacteriia > PCC-6307 > Cyanobiaceae > UBA5018. The sequence goes on along the minus strand of CANHSW010000137.1, from coordinate 1,963 downwards.
GCTGCTCAACCTGGCCTGGGATGGGGTGCTGCGGCCGGGGTCGCCGGCCGATCTGCTGGTGTTGGGGGTGTCTGACTGGCAGGGCCTGCTGGCGGGGCCGCCCCAGCGCCGGGTGTTGCGGCAGGGCATCTGGCTGGATCCCCCCCTCTCGGAAGCCCCCGCAGCCCTGTTGAGTCGCTGCCGATGACCCAGGAGCCCACCAGCCAGCTGCCGCAGACCAGATCACCGCAGAAATATGCACCGATGACCACAGCCCACCTGCCGCCACGGCCAGCCGCGGCCGTGATTGCCGCCCTGGCGGCCGAGCTCCAGGCCCTCGATCCCCAGCTGGAGTTGATCGGGCCAGCCTGCGACCCCTGCTCCCAGGCGGCTCCAGTGCCGCTGAATACGGAGTTGGCGCGGCTCTCCCGCGATTATTTCGACTATTCGCCGCTGCTGCTGCCCTTGCTGCGGGGGCGGCTGGCGGATTTGGCGGTGCGGGCCCGCAGCCTGGAGCAGGTGCTGCTGGTGGCCGGTGCCTGTGCCCGCCATCGGGTGCCGCTCACCCTGCGGGGGGCGGGCACGGGCAACTACGGCCAGTGCGTACCCCTCTGTGGGGGCCTGGTGCTCGATCTCAGCCAGTTGCGGCAGCTGCGCCAGCTGGATCCAGATACCGGTGTGGTGGAGGTGGAGGCGGGCTGTGGCTTGGCGGCGCTGGATCGGCAGTTGGCGCCCCATGGTCGAGCCATCCGCCTGGCGCCCAGCAGCTACCGCACGGCAACCGTGGGGGGATTCATCGCCGGCGGCTCCGGCGGCATCGGCTCCCTGCGCTGGGGGTTTCTGCGCGATCCCGGCAACCTGCTGGGGCTGGAGCTGGTGACCCTGGAGCCCGAACCGCAGCTACTGCGGCTGGATGCGGCGGCCAGCGCCCCGATCAACCACGCCTATGGCACCAATGGCATCATCACCGCCCTGCGGCTGCCCACGGTGGAGGCGGTGGCCTGGCGGCAGTTGTTGGTGGGCTTTAACGACTGGTCCGCGGCCCTGGTGGCGGCCCAAACCCTGATGGCCTCGGCCTTGGAACTGAATGCCCTGGCCCTGCTGGAGGCCGACTTGGTTCCGGCGATGCCCTGGCCCCCCGGCAGCCCGGCGCCCCTGGCGGGGCAGCATCGGCTGCTGTTGCTGGCCTCAGCGGCGGCCCTGGAGGTGCTGCCCGCCCTGCTGCGGGCCAAAGGCGGCGAGCTGCTCTGGGCCTGGCCAGAAGGCCAGGGGAAGGGCTTGCCGCTATCGGAATTCACCTGGAACCACGTCACCCTGCACTGGCGCGGCCAGCACCCCGACTGGACATACCTGCAGCTGTTGTTGCCCCAGCCGGAGGCCCCCTGTCTGGAGGCGCTGAGGCGGCGGTGGGGCCCAGATCTGCTCTGGCATCTGGAGGCGGTGCGCTCCGGTGGCATGGCCCGGCTGGCGGCCCTGCCCCTGCTGCGTTGGCAGGGCCCGGAGCTACTAGATGAATTGATCGACCACTGCCGCCAGCTGGGGGCGGTGATCTTCAATCCCCATGCGATCACCGTGGAGGAGGGGGGTCTGGGGGTGGTGGACGCGGATCAGGTGGCCGCCAAGGCGGCCTACGACCCTGCTGGGCTGCTCAATCCCGGCAAGTTGCGGGGCTGGCTAGAGCGCTGATGCCAGTACCCCTGGCCGATCAACCGCACTCGAGGCTGTCCCGGGTGCTCACGCCGGTGACCGGGTTGATGCCCTCCGCCTCGCGGCAGAGCAAGCGCTGGTCCACCCGATCCAGCAGGGCATCGCTGAAATCCGCTCCGTTCACCAGGGCGCCGCTGAAGCTGCTGCCGGAGGCGATCGCGCCGATGAGCAGGGCGTCGCTGAAATCGGCACCGCTGAAATCGCCGCGATCCATCAGCGCATCGCTGAGGTCGGCGCCATGAAAGCTGGCCTGGGGGAATACCGCCTGGGTGAGGAT
>CANHSW010000136.1 GCA_947463165.1 Cyanobacteriota bacterium | reverse complement strand
GACTTACGTCGGTTCTTGGGAATTGAGGGCGATTTTGGCAAGCAGCTTGGTCTTCCCTCAGACTTTGCTTTTAAGGCGATAAAATCTGTGGGTAACTACGGCGAAATTTTCGATCGTAATGTGGGCCCTGCTTCCAAGCTCAAGCTTGAACGCGGCATCAACCAACAGTGGAAAGAAGGCGGTCTCATCTACGCCCCGCCCTTCCGTTGATGGGCAACCCTCTCAACCCCAAGCAACTCAGGCGCGGGGGTCTTGATGGCGTAGAAAATCCAGGCTTGTCCCAGCCCCCCTGGTGGCGCAACCGGCTGCTGATCCCCTGGCTGGTGCAGGCGTTGGTGGGTTTCGTATTGCTGTTGCTGGTAGCTTTTTTACTCGGCAATCTGGTGCGCAATCTCACCGCTGCCGGCCTATTGCTGAGTTGGCGCTGGCTAGGGCAGCCCGCCGGCTTTGACATCGCCGAATCAGTTTTGCCTTTTCAGGCCGAGATGCCCTACTGGCGAGGGCTGCTGGCCGGTCTGGGAAATACGCTGCGGGCCGTGAGCTGCGGCCTGATTGGTGCCACAGTGGTGGGCACCCTGGCGGGGATGGCCAATTTTAGTAGTAATGGCCTGCTGCGCAGATTGGTGCGTGTCTATGTGGAGTTGGTGCGTAATATTCCATTGTTGCTGCAGTTGGTCTTTTGGTATTTCGTTGTTTTCTTATCCCTGCCCAATGGCCTCGCCGCCCTGCAGGGGCCAGGCGTGGTGCTCGCTAAGTCTGGGCTCTATCTGGCGGGTTTTCATAACGGCCTGCATTGGGTTGGTCCCCAATTGGTTAATGATGTATGGCAGGCACCGCTGCGTTTGAGTGTCGAATTCTGTGCACTGCTGGTGGGGCTGGTGGTTTATTCCGGCGCCTATATCGCCGAGGTGGTGCGGGGCGGCATCGCCTCGGTGCCCCCAGGCCAATGGGAAGCCGCCTCCTCCCTGGGCCTGGGCTGGCTGGCAAGTATCCGTCATGTGGTTATCCCCCAGGCCCTGCCGGTGATCGTGCCGGGTCTGAACACCCAGTACATTTCCCTGGCTAAAAATTCCTCCCTGGCCGTGGCCGTTGGCTACGCCGATCTCTATGCCGTGGCCGAAACCACCCTCAACCAAACCGGCCGAGCCGTGGAGGTGGTAATTCTGTTGTTGGGTACTTATCTGGTGTTGGATCTGTTGATCTCAGCAGTGATGAACGCTCTCAACCAGTTGGTTCGCATTAAGGAGCGCTGAGATGGGTAATTCTGTTACCAGGGAGCTGCCTCCTGGCTCCCTGCAGCGCTGTAAAGATTGGCTGCGCAAGGAACTGTTTGCTACCAGGCTTGATGGGTTGCTCAGCCTTGTGCTGATCGGCTCGATTTTGGCGGCATTGTTTGGCCTGTTGCGCTGGGCTCTCCTCCAGGCCAATTGGGCGGTTATTCAACTGAACAGCACCCTGCTCTGCATCGGTCGTTACCCGATCGAGCAGCAATGGCGATTGTGGTTGCTGGCCTTTTTGTTGGCGGCCACCGCTGGCGCCAGTTGGGGCCTGCTGCGCAGCTGTCGCCGCGCCGATCGCCCCGGGCTGCTTTGGCCCCGAAACGACCGCATTGCCGCAGCTGTGCTGCTGGCTGTTTGCCTGATCATTCCGCCGGCCCTGGGGCTATCTATTGCTATTGCTGGCCGCTGGCTAGCCATTGCCGTCCTGTTAATGGCTATGCGCTGGTTGCTCGGACGAATAGGTAGACGGCTGGGGGCAGATGCGATCAAATGGTTTGCGCTGGTGTGGCCGGTTATTTATTTGCTTGGGATGGTGCTGATCAATGGCGGTTTCGGCCTAACCCCCGTAGCCAGCGCCGAATGGGGCGGTTTGATGCTCACCTTGCTGCAGGCCAGCTTTGCCATTTTGCTCTGCTTTCCCCTGGGGGTGATGCTGGCCCTGGGTCGCCGCAGTAGCTATCCTCTGCTGCGCTGGGGTTCGGTGATCTACATCGAATTCATCCGCGGTGCACCGCTGATTACCCTGCTTTTTTTAGGCCAGAACATTCTTGGTTTTTTGCTGCCGGGGGGGCTGGCCCCAGAACGGGTGTGGCGAGCGGCTTGGGTGCTAACCATTTTTGCGGCCGCCTATCTCGCTGAAGCGGTACGTTCTGGCCTGGCGGCCATTCCCAATGGCCAAATGGAAGCAGCCCGCTCCCTGGGCCTATCCACCGCCCAGGGCCTGCAGCACGTGGTGCTGCCCCAGGCCCTGCGGGTGGCTTTGCCGGTAATGGTGGGGCAGTTCATCTCGCTACTGCAAGACACCACCCTGCTGTCCTTGATTGGCCTGATGGAGCTGCTGGGCACCGCCCGCACCGTGATGGCAAATCCCGATTTTCTTGGCCACTATGGCGAGGTTTACCTCACCTTGGCCCTGCTGTTCTGGTGCTGCTGCGCTGCCCTTGGGCTGGGCAGCCGAGCCCTGGAGCGGCGTCTTGATCCCCACCACCTGCCCAACCTGCGATGATCGCCGCCATAGCTGAAGAGGCAACTCAGTCCCTGATCCTCGAGGCCAAAGATGTGCACAAATGGTATCCAAATGGATTCCATGCCCTGCGGGGCGCCAGCCTGCAGGTGCAGCGGGGCGAGGTGGTGGTGATAATGGGCCCATCTGGCTCTGGCAAGAGCACCTTCATCCGCACTTTCAATGCCCTTGAAGACTATCAAAAAGGTGCCATTCAGTTTGATGGCTTGCCCCTGGGAAACGACCTGCGCCATATCGAGGCCATTCGCCGCGAAGTTGGCATGGTGTTTCAGCAATTTAACCTATTTCCCCATTTAACTGTTCTGCAAAACCTTACCCTGGCGCCGATGTTGGTGCGGCGGCGCAGCCGGGCACAGGCCCAGCAGCGGGCCCTGGAACTGCTTACTAGGGTTGGGATTGCTGAACAGGCTGGCAAGTTTCCAGGCCAGCTTTCCGGGGGGCAGCAACAGCGCGTGGCCATCGCTCGCTCTCTTTGCATGGATCCCCGGCTGATGTTGTTTGACGAGCCCACCAGCGCTCTCGATCCAGAAATGGTGCGTGAAGTGCTGGATGTGATGCAAGGGCTGGCCGCCGATGGCATGACCATGGTGGTAGTTACCCACGAGGTGCGCTTCGCCCGCCAGGTGGCCGATCGGGTGGTGCTGATGGCTGATGGTGAAGTGGTGGAGATTGCGCCACCAGAAACCTTTTTCACTAACCCCAGCCACGAACGCACGCGCCGTTTCCTAGATCAAATTCTGTAGAGCAGCAGGCTCCAGCGCACTCTAAGCGGTGCTGTCGACTGGGACAATGGGTAGTTGTTAGTGGCTGCAACGTGATCGGTGCCAGACAGCTGGGTCGCTACCTGGCCTTTCCCTTGGTTTGCTGTGGGGCTGGCCTGGCGATCGTGGCGGGCAGCGCCGGTCTGCAGGCTGCCTGGCTCACCTTGGTGCTGCTTTTGCTGGAGATCTCCCTCTCCTTTGACAATGCCGTGGTCAATGCCAGGGTGCTCGATCGGCTCACTGCTGGTCAGCAACGGTTCTTCCTCACCTGGGGCCTGGTGATTCCGGTCTTCGGTGTGCGCTTTATTGGACCTCTGGCCATGGTCTCGCTGGCCGGTGGTGTGGGCATGGGCGAGGCCCTCGATGCAGCCCTGCACAATCCAGAGCACTATCGAGAATTGCTGGAAATTGCCGAACCGCGCATTCTCGCATTTGGCGGCATGTTTCTGCTTATGGTATTTCTGCGCTACTTCTTCGATGAGGCCAAGACCCTCCATTGGTGGCGCAGCATCGAAAAAAGGCTAAGTTCTGCTGGCCGCATTGAAGCTATTGAGGTGGCCTTGTCCTTGGTAGTGCTGCTGTTGTTAGCGGCAAATATTCCCGCCTCTCTGCGGGCCGAAGTGCTGTTCAGTGGCTTAATCGGTTTGGTACTGCAATTGGTAAGCACCTCCGTCTCAGAGGCCTTTGGCGGTGAAGAGTCGCTGGAGGGTTCCCCAGGCGCAGCAGCTGCCAGCAGTGGTCAGGCCCTGGCGACAGGCGGGCTGGCCAGCCTTATCTATCTGGAACTGCTTGATGCCTCCTTCAGCCTAGATGGCACGATCGGCGCTTTTGCCATTACCCAAAGCTTGCCACTCATTCTCACTGGCCTAGGCCTTGGAGCCCTGTTTATTCGCTCCCTCACCCTGATGTTGAGCCGTGAGCGGGCTCTTGATCAGCTGGTTTTCCTGGAGCACGGGGCCCACTACGCCATCGGCGCCCTGGGGCTGCTGATGCTCGCTGGCATTCCCCTAGGAGTACACCACCTGCATCTGCCTGAATGGCTTAGTGGCCTTATTGGAGTAGTGCTGCTTGTCGCTGCCCTGCTGGACTCCATGCGCCATGGGCGACAGGCCCAGCGGCCATGATTTCCCATCGGCATTGCCCTTGATCTCGGCTTTCCCCGGTGGAAAGTTTGTTTTTATCCTGGGTTGAGGGGTGGTGTAAATGGCTGCTTTACCAGGGCTTCGCTGGGTGGCCTGGCGTCAGCTTTCGCCAGGCGACCCAGCTTTTCTTTCCCAGGGCGGTCTCGGGGAATTCACGCAGTTATTGCCATTAGATCAAGCCATCAAAAAGCCGGCCCTGGAGCCGGCTTCAAAACGGAGAGGGAGGGATTCGAACCCTCGATAGAGTTGCCCCTATACAGCATTTCCAGTGCTGCGCCTTCGACCACTCGGCCACCTCTCCAGGGGCAAAATGGGGCAACCAGGTGTCAATGTAGCAGTTCACCCCCTCCCCCCTTGGCTTCCCAGGTCTTGACATCCCACTGCGAGATGGCAAACAGCATCGCGGCAGACACCATGGAGGCAAACAGCATGACGGCAAACAGCATCAATTCCCAAGGCCTGCAGCCCCTCGCCATCGTTGCCGAGGCCCCGCCGACTGCCCTTGCCCCAGCTGCCGACGGCCCATCCGCAGCTGCGCAGTGCCCAGCTTCAGAGGGCAAGACCGCCAAGGGCGGCGATGGGCCCTCAGCGCCAGTCGAGGCCAGCCCGGCGTCCAGCTTCCCGATCACCGTGCACTGGTTAGAGCAGGGTCGGGTGATCCAGCACCAGGTGCCGGCTGGCGAATACATCCTGCGCAGCTTTGAGCAGCAGGGCGACCCCCTGCCCTTCAGCTGTCGCCAGGGCTGTTGTACGGCCTGTGCGGTGCGGGTGCTGCAGGGGTCGATCGACCAGCGGGAGGCCCTTGGCCTCTCCCAGGAGCTGCGGGCCCAGGGCTATGGGCTGCTCTGCGTGGCCAGGGCCACCGGGCCGCTGGTGGTGGAAACCCAGGCGGAAGACGAGGTGTACGAGCTGCAGTTTGGCCGCTTCTTCGGGCGTGGCAAGGTGCGCTCCGGCCTGCCCCTGGAGGAAGAATGAACTTGTCCAGCCCCCACCTGTCCAGCCCTGACCAGTCCAGCCCAATCCAGCGCCGCTCCGATGCGGCGGCTATGGCTTCAGGCCTGCAGGGCCCAGACTTGGAGAAGTTGGCCCACCTGGCCCGCCGGGCCGCCTTGGCTGGAGGTGAGCTGTTGCGCCATCACTTCGGCCGGCTGGAGCAGGTGCGAGAGAAGGGGCGCAGTGGCGATCTGGTCACCGAGGCCGACCTGGCTGCAGAAGCGGCGGTGCTGAGCTTGTTGGCTCAGGAGACACCGCAGATCGGAGTGCTGGCTGAGGAGAGCGGCCGCATCGCCAAACAGGGCGGTCTGGAGTGGTGTGTTGATCCCCTCGATGGCACCACCAATTACGCCCATGGCTTTCCGCTGTTCGGCACCTCGGTGGGGCTCTGCTGGCAAGGGCAGCCCCTGCTTGGTGCCATTGCTGTTCCCGTGCTCGACCAGCTCTACTGGGCAGCGCCGGGCCTGGGGGCCTGGTGTAACGAGCAGGCCATCCGGGTAAGTGGTTGTAGCAAACTCGCCGATTCCCTATTGACCACTGGCTTTGCCTACGATCGCCGTAGCCGCCTTGACAACAATTACGCCGAATTTGCCTATTTCACCCATCGCACCCATGGCGTCAGACGCGGCGGCGCGGCGGCCGTCGACTTGGCTTTTGTGGCTGCTGGTCGCTGCGATGGCTACTGGGAACGCGGCCTCTCTCCTTGGGATCTGGCCGCTGGGGTGGTGTTGGTGGAGCAGGCCGGCGGCCTGGTGAGCGCCTACGACGGCGGTGAGTTCGAGCTGGCCAGTGGTCGCCTGATCGCCTGTGCCCCAGGCCTGCACAGGGAGCT
>CANHSW010000135.1 GCA_947463165.1 Cyanobacteriota bacterium | reverse complement strand
ATAGACTTTCCAGGAAACTTCCATAATGATTGCCAGTCTTGCATTGCCGAGCAGAATGGGACAAGTCGTTAAGGTGCCCACAAAATCATGCGAGTTGGGGCGAAAACCGTCACTTAATATCAGATTTCCAAGCCAATCTTAAGTTATCTAAACTATTTTTATGCTCGTTGCCCTGTTGGGCCTCGAGGGCAGCGCTTCTATCACCGCAGCCAGAATCGCCCCTAAAAAGAATCTCTACTGTCTCGTTTAAAGCTTATCATGAGTCCAATTCATGGTCGCAACTGAGACTGGCGAGACAGAGCGGCTGTCTGCGCTGCAGTCGTTCGCAGTGGCCTAATGGGCTGAATTTTTTTCTGATTTGAAGCGTGGATTGCCAGGCCCAAAAAATCAAGTCGCGACTGTCTCAGTCTGGACCAAGAATGAGTCTAATCACGAGTCTCGTCCGAGAATAGTGAGACCAATGTGGATTTCTGGTGAATGCTGGGCAAATGCCAGCAGGGCAATCGTGTAATGCATTAGCGCCTGCATCCCGGCTCAGATAGACTTAAATTCGGCAAGTCGCAGCAACTTGAATGCTACCGTTATTAGCTTGGCGATCGCTGAGGATGAGAGCGAAAAGCGAGCACTGTGAGGTGGCCCAGATTGCATGAAGCTTAACTACGTGGTGGTGAAGACCAGAGGCCGGAATATATTCCTTCATCCTCCCTTTAATACGCTTGCGGGCTATCAAAGATCGATTTAATATAAGTGAGGGATAGCGTGAATGAATCCATTAGTAATTTCAAGATATTCTTTCGGCGGCCGCTGCGGCAGCGGAAGCCAAGTCGTGTTGAATATATAATCCAAGGGGCATTGTCTCAGCATAGAATTGTATAAAAGCTCCGTTAGGGATTGACTTATGTATGAGATTCGCCCCATCATTATATGGTGACGTATTCTCTCTAGTAATCACGAGGGTTAGGCGTAGGCTAGATAAATTACCGTGGGAGGGGCTTTCGTCCATAGATAGGGTCTGAACTAGCGCACAGATCGCCCCTTTGAAAAGTCAGTAGCTCAGGAATGAACTGCATACACTACTAGTCCAGACTATTCTGCCATGCGCTTTGACTATCTAAAAAGCCTGTCCGATGCTGGTTCAATCCATCTACCACCATTGAGGCAAAGGAAAGCGTCGCTAGATGCGGTGGATGATGTAAAGATAGTATTTGGAATTTTTATGTCTGATTGCAGGGATGAGTGGGATTGCTTCTCGGCAGTTTTTTTGGGTAAATCATAGGAACAAGGATGTTATTTATTTTCCGTTAGCTTCCGAATTTAAGCAATCAATCTGTCTCGCATCGGGATAGCTGTGTCTAGTGCGCGATAAAAGTCTGCGGCCGGCTCGGAGGGCATCAATTCATTCAGTACATTTTTCGTTAGGTGGTTTTTGGGGAAGCTGCAACTATGGCATAGATGTGGCTTATGCTCTAAAACGTCTGAATGTTATTTTACAGTTTATCGCAAGCGTTTCCAAGGAGAATTTCATGGGAGCTTAAAGACTAGGTGTGCGATATGAGTTCTCTTTCCGAGGAGAATGATGATTTTTCTCAATCCAGTCGTTCTCGATGATAGGCTTTCCTGAAGAGTGGCACCCTGATATGGTGATTCTCATCGAGAGGGTTTAATGCGGAAAAAGATCAGGCGCAAGCTGGGGCGAGATAATCTCAAATATAAACTTTAAAAATGCAAAAGGTTCATTATCGCTATGGTAACGATCGCTAGCCGGCTCCCTTGCGAGAAACCGGCCTGGCCAAGGGCTGGCGGCGGCCAAGAAGCAAGTTGCTGAGGCACGGGCCGGGGCGCATATATGGCTCCCCTCCAGCCAACTGGCGTCTAAGACGGCTGGGGCGACGTTAAAGCAACTGGCTGGTTGGAGGTCGATCTGGTGGACTATTACGGCAATATGTCGGCTAAAAATTTGCCAATAACGAATCCTTTGCTAATTGTACCTTTTGCAAAGTAGTCCTGGAAAACGCCGACAGCTGGCCAAATAGCCCAAGTGACGCAGAAGCATCAGTTGGCAGGGTCGTCGAAATGGCTCTTTTCCAGCGACTCCCTAATTGCCCATTCGGCCGGGGCCCATGGTGTTTGGGCCCAGTGATTTTGGCGCTCCACTGGCGCTGGCCGGCGCGGGGCTGCCGCCGACTTCGTCGGCCCAGCGCTTCAGTTCATCGAGTCTGCGAACCCCCACCAACCGCTGACCCTTGAGCACCCAGGTGGGGTAGGCCTGGATCTTGGCGGCCGTGCACCGCTCGCGATCTGCCTCAGTTTTGTCGCATTCGACGTAGGGCAGCAGGCGGCTGCCCTCCTTACCGAACAGGTTTTTCTGCTGGAAACAGGCCGGACACCACCAGGCGCCATAAAACTCCGCCCCCTGGCGGCTCAATTGGGCGGCCAGGGCCCTTTGCTCGGGGCTGGAGGGATTGAGCGGCTCACCCAGCCGCGCGGCTGCCCCCCCATGGCCAGGCGGTGCTGTGGCCCCCTCCGCCCGCACCCGCTGGGCATCGGTGGCACCGATGGCTGCCGCCAGCAGCAAGCCCAGGGCCGCCAGCTGCAGCAGCCCGGGTCGGCCAGCGCCTGGAGAGTCACGGCTGGGTTCAGGCCTAGGGGCGTGCTGACGCCCATGGCTGCTGCCATCAGCCGCGCGGCTGTCCTGGGGCCCAGGGCTGCCTAGGCCTCCCCAGAGGCCCAAAACGGCCTTGCGGCGGCGAGTGATCTGGGCGGAACTGCAGTGGGGCATCAGCGGGGATCCCAACTTGGGCAGAGTAGGGAGGATTCTGGGGGTGAACCCAACCCAGGGGCTGATTTGCCCCCGGGCCCGGTTCCCTTTGGGCCCCAACGGCTGAGAAACTGGCTTCCATGAGCGCAAACGGTTACCGCGACTACTTCAAGGTGCTCGGCCTGGATCGCAGCGCCGACGCCGACACCATCAAGCGGACTTTCCGCAAGCTGGCTCGCAAGTACCACCCGGATGTAAATCCAGACGACAAGGACGCCGAGGCGAAGTTCAAGGAGATCAGCGAGGCCTACGAGGTGCTCTCTGATCCCGATAAGCGCCGTCGCTACGAGCAGTTCGGCCAGTACTGGAATCAAGGCGGTGCAGGGGTGGGCACCAGCGGTGACGTGGACTTCGGCCGCTACGGCAACTTCGACGACTTCGTGAACGACCTGCTGGGCCGCTTTGGCGGCCCTGGCGGTGGCTCCCCAGGCCCGGGCGGCTTTGGCTTTGGTTCTGGCTTCCCCGGCGGCGGCTTTTCAGCCAGTGGCTTCCCTGGCGGTGGTTTTCAAGGGGGTGGTTTTCAAGGGGGTGGTTTTCCAGGTGGTGGCTTCAACACCGGTTTTGGCGGCGGAGCGGCGGCTGCCAACCTCGACGCGGAGGCCGTGATCTCGATCAGCTTCTCCGATGCCTTTCGTGGCTGTGAGCGCACCCTGGCGGTGAATGAGGAGCGGGTGCAGGTGCGCATTCCCCCCGGGGTGAAAACCGGCAGCCGGCTGCGGCTCAAGGCCAAGGGCAACCTGCAGCCAGGCACCGGCCGCCGCGGCGATCTCTATCTCACCCTGAAGCTGCAGGAGCACCCGATCTGGAAGCTCGATGGCGACCAGCTGCGGGGCGAGCTGCCGCTCAGCTTGGATGAGCTGGCCCTGGGGGGTGAAGTGCGCGTGGCCACCCCCGATGGCGAGGCCACCCTGCAGGTGCCAGCGGGTATCAGCCTCGGTCGCAGCCTGCGGCTGAAGGGCAAGGGCTGGCCGATCAAGGGGGGCCGCGGTGACCTGCTGTTGACGCCGGTATTACGGGTGCCCCAGCAACTCACCGAACAGGAACAGGCCCTGTTTGAGCAGCTGCGGGAACTGCGCAGCAGCAATCCCCGCTCCGGCTGGCTGCAAGCCGGCCGGCTGTAGGGCGATCCCTAGGATCCGCCCCAGACACGCACCCCAGATGGAGCTCACCTACCGCCCCCGCCGGCTGCGCCGCACCCCGGCTCTCAGGGCCATGGTGCGCCAGTTTCAGCTCAGCCCCGCAGATTTCATCTACCCGCTCTTCGTGCACGAGAGTGCCGCCAACGAGCCGATTGGCGCCATGCCTGGCTGCCAGCGCTGGAGCTTGGAGGGTCTGGTGGAGGAGGTGGGTCGCGCCTGGGATTTGGGCATCCGCTGCGTGGTGCTATTCCCCAAGGTGGCCGATGGACTCAAAACTGAGGATGGTGCCGAATGCTTCAACGAGCACGGTCTGATTCCCCGCGCCATCCGGCTGCTCAAGCAGCGGCATCCCCAGATGGCGATCATGACCGATGTGGCCCTCGATCCCTATTCCTGTGATGGCCACGACGGCATAGTTAATCAACAGGGCGTCGTGCTCAACGACGAAACCGTGGCGATCCTCTGTAAGCAGGCCGTGGCCCAGGCCCGTGCCGGCGCCGACTTGATCGGCCCCAGCGACATGATGGACGGCCGGGTGGGGGCGATCCGAGAAGCCCTGGATGAGGAGGGCTTTGAGCAGGTGGGGATCATCAGCTATACGGCCAAGTACGCCAGCGCCTATTACGGTCCCTTCCGAGAGGCGCTCGACTCAGCGCCGCGGGCCCTGGCCGACAAGCCGATCCCTAAAGACAAAACCAGCTACCAAATGGACCCGGCCAATGGCCGAGAAGCGATCACCGAGGCCCAGCTGGATGAGAGCGAGGGGGCGGACATCTTGATGGTGAAGCCTGGCCTGGCCTATCTCGACATCATCCATCAATTGCGTCAGGAGAGTGAGTTACCCATTGCCGCCTACAACGTGAGCGGCGAATACGCCATGGTGAAGGCCGCCGCAGAGCGGGGCTGGATCGACGAGCGGGCGGTGGTGCTGGAAACCCTGCTCTGCTTCAAGCGGGCCGGAGCCGATTTAATCCTCACTTATCACGCCTGTGACGCTGCCGCCTGGCTGCGGGAGGGTTGAGGGCCCGGGCGGCGGCGCCAGCGGCGGCGGGCTTGAGCATCTTTAATGAATGCAGCGATGGGGTTGGCTTGATGGCGGTGGAGCGGCTGGGCCACGTGGCGATTCGCGTTGAGGATATGGGCCGCGCCAAGGCCTTCTACCAATCCCTGGGCCTCTGCATCACCTGGGATGCCGACGACTGGTGCTACCTGCAATCGCCGCTCACTGGCGATGGCATCGCCCTGCTCAGTGCCGACTACAAGGCGGCTGGGCCCCACTTCGCCTTCCACTTCAGCGACCGCGGCGAGCTGGATCGGCTGCACGCCGAGCTGGAGGCCAGGGGCCAGAGCTGCGGCCCGGTGCACGACCACCGCGATGGCACTGCCAGCTTTTATTTGCGGGATCCGGAGGGTAACTGGCTGGAAATGCTCTACGAACCGGCCGCCGGCATCCCCTCCAACCTGCCTGGCCAGGCGCCCATCCCCGCCGCTCTACCGCCTGGGATTGCAGCAGCGATTGCCGCCTCTGTCACCCCTGGCAATCCCGCCGTAACTTCTGGACCTAGCGCCGGGTGAGCATCGAACAGGAAGCCCTGGAGCTGCTGGAGTGGCCGAGGCTGTCCAGCCACGTGGCCAGTTTCACCAGCACCGCAGCCGGCAGGCGGGGCTGTGTCCCCCTGCCCCTGGCCAGTTGTCAGGCCGATAGCGAGACTCTGCAGGCGGAAACCGGTGAGCTGCTGGCCCTCGATGGTCTCACCGAGGGGGGGCTCAGTTTTCAGGGGGTGGCCGATATCGCCACCACCGTGCAGCTCTGCGCCAAGGGGGGCACCGCCGCCGGTGAGGCGCTACTGGAGCTGGCCACCACCCTGGCCGCCGCCCGGCGGCTGCGGCGCCAGATCGATGGGCCCGAGCTGCGGCCGGTGACCACGGCCCTGGTGGCCGAGCTGCGCACCCTGCCGGAGCTGGAACAGCGGCTGCACTTCTGCCTGGAGGAGGGAGGCCGTGTGGCGGATCGGGCCAGCCCCGCCCTGGGGGGTTTGCGCCGCCAACTGGCGGGGGCCCGGGCCGAACGCCGCGAAAGGCTGCAGGAGTTGCTGCGGCGCTGGGCGCCGATGCTCCAGGACACGGTGATCGCCGAGCGCAATGGCCGGCCGGTGCTGGCCTTGAAGGTGGGGGCCGCCAGCCAGGTGGCCGGCCTGGTGCACGACAGTTCGGCCTCCGGCAGCACGGTATTTCTCGAACCCCAGGCGGTGATACCCCTCGGCAACCGCATCCGCGACCTGGAGGGCCAGGAACGGGAGCT
>CANHSW010000134.1 GCA_947463165.1 Cyanobacteriota bacterium | reverse complement strand
CAGCCGGAGATTAGCGCGGTAGTTAGTGTGGCATTTACCCAGGGAATTTCTGAAGACCGAGATTAAGCCCAATGTAGTCGAGATGCCGCAATGGATATCAGCTGGCTGGGGCGACAAAATGGCCTTTGTTCAGACCATCCTTTATGGTTACTCTGGTATTGGTAGGGCTTCTCGGCTCATGGGTTCGCTGAGATCTGGGATTTTGCCTGGCGCTAGATAGTCGCCAGTCCAACGCCTTTAACTTCTATGGTTGATTTTTTTCTCGAAGCTCCCATCCCCGCAGGTTGGGTCATGCCTTTCCCGGCTTCCCTTGCTAGTCAACGCAAGTGAATAACTGTTAGCTTTGACCGCTGCAGCCGCCAAGCTCTTAATTGGCGCTATCCGAGATGAATCCTGATTTGGCCAAGCTAGATCCTGCTGATCTGCAGCTATCTAGCTATCACTTTGAGCTACCTCAAGAGCGGATTGCCCAGCGGCCGCTCGAACCGCGCCATGCCGCCAAGCTGCTCGCCGTCGAGCCAAATCATCGGGCCAGTGCTGTCGATGGCTTTGGCGCGGCGGGGCAGGCATCAGGCCCTGAGGCTGCTGCCCAGGCGCGCCATCTCCAGGTGTGGGATCTGCATCAGGAGCTGCATCCCGGCGACCTGCTGGTGGTAAACGACACCCGGGTGCTCAGGGCCCGCCTGCAGGGTCGTCGAGCCAACGGTGGAGCGGTGGAGCTGCTGGTGCTGGAACCCTGGCTACCCTCTCCTGGCCAGAATCAGCCATCCAGTCATAAAGAATTAGATCATCAAAATCAATTTGCCAGCTCAGCTGGCCCGGGTCAGTGGCTGTGTCTGGCTAAGCCGGCCAAAAAACTCAGTCCCGGTGATTGGATTGAAGTGCAGGCCAGCGGCCAGCCTAACCTGCGCCTGCAGGTGCTGGCCCGGGAGCCCGAAACTGGTGGGCGGATCGTGCAATTTCCCAGCGATTGCCTGGATGCGGCGTCCCTGGAGCCGCTCCTAGTGCGTTATGGGGCGATTCCGCTGCCTCCTTACATCCATAGCCACAACGACGCAGACAACGACCGCTACCAAACCTGCTACGCGGCCCGCCCGGGAGCTGTAGCGGCGCCCACGGCCGGGCTGCACCTCAGCGAGCAACTGCTGGCGGCGATTAAGGCCCGAGGCGTGGAAATCGCCACCACCACCTTGCACGTGGGCCTGGGCACCTTTCGCCCGGTGGAAAGCGACGACCTCAGCCAGTTACAGCTGCACAGCGAATGGGTGGAGGTGACCGCCGCCCTGGTGGAGGCCGTGGCCGCCTGCCGTAGCCGCGGCGGCAGGGTGATCGCCGTGGGCACCACCAGCGTGCGCAGTCTGGAGGCCGTGGCCCAGCTGCATGGCGGCCAACTGGCGGCCCATACCGGGCCCGTAAATCTGGTGATTCAGCCTGGCTATCGCTTTGCGGTGGTGCAGGGTTTACTCACCAACTTCCACCTGCCCAAGAGCTCATTATTGCTGCTGGTGAGCGCTCTGATCGGCCGTCGCCGCCTGTTGAATCTCTACGCAGAGGCCATCGAAAAAAACTATAGATTCTTTTCCTATGGCGACGCGATGTGGATACCGCCAGAAGCGGTACTTGAATCCTCAAGGCCAGAAGCACACTTCGAAAATCCCTAGACCTCGCTGATCGTCTAGACTGGTAAAAAATAAACCGCTTAGGAGATAAACCGCCTAGGGAGACCCTGTAAGATCGCGATTTAGGCAATCCTGCCACCTCAAGCCTTCGCGGCCATGGGGTTCCCTAGGCCGTTACTGGGGTTTTCCAAGGCTCTCTGCGCGAGAGAAGCTGCCTAAACTGCCAAAGTTTCCAAAAGGATTCCTGCATTTCAGAAGCTGCCAAACTCGGATCCAGCGAGTGAAGTACAAGCAAGTTGTCCAGGTTTCTTGCGCGATTTTTGTATTCTTGATAAAGCCGCTCGAAACGTAAATAAAAACCCCCTGACTAGTCGGGGGGTTAATTGATAAACAGATTAGGCTGACTGGAGCACTCCTTGAGAGTTATGGGCTGGCCGATGTTTTTGTTCAGCCAAAGCCGTGCCACAGTTAAAGCTGTAAATCATCTGAAGCTATGCTTTGATTAAGGCTATGCTTCGATTAAGGCAATGGTTCGGTAAAGGCTTTAGTTAAGCTAAGGTTTTAGTTCAGCTAAAGCCATGAGCCATCGGCGGTGATAGATTGGCTGGCCCAGCCAAGTTGGCCAGGGAATGGAGATCAGGCGGCGGCCAGGTTGGCAGCTACAAAATCCCAGTTAACCAGCTTCTCCAGGAAGGTGGTCATGTAATCGGGACGACGATTCTGATAGTCGAGGTAGTAGGCGTGCTCCCACACATCCATGGTGAGCAGGGCGGTTTGGCCATGGGCTAGGGGCAGGTCGGCGTTGGCGGTCTTGGTGACCTTCAAGCTGCCGTTATCGAGCACCAGCCAGGCCCAGCCACTGCCGAACTGGGTGGCACCGGCGGCCTTGAACTGCTCCACAAAGGCTTCAAAGCTGCCTAGGTCGGCGTTGATCTTGTCGAGCAGGGCGCCGCTGGGGGCACCGCCACCGGCGGGCTTGATGCACTGCCAGTAGAAGCTGTGGTTCCAAACCTGGGCGGCGTTGTTGAAGATGCCCGCCTTGCCTGCGTCACCGGCCACAGCGACGATGGTTTCTTCGAGGCTGCTGTTTTCCAGTTCAGTGCCGGAGATCAGGTTGTTGAGGTTGGTCACGTAGGCCGCGTGATGCTTGCCGTGGTGAAACTCGAGGGTGGCGCGGGAAATGTGGGGTTCGAGCGCGTCGAGGTCGTAGGGCAGCGCGGGCAGCGTGTGAGCCATGGGACAAGGTGGTATGCAAAAGAATGCCTGCCGGAGTGTCCGACGGCGGCTGGCATCCTAACGATCGATAAAGATTTAGCCAGGCCGCTCTCAATCCCGCGGCCAGGCGCCAATGCAATCAAGTAGGGGCCACCCTCTAGTAAGCATGACCTAGTAACGCCGACCCGGGAGCCATCACTGAGGAGCCATCACTCAGGTGCATGAGCTGCAGCCATGATCTTTTGACCATGACCAAAAGCAGCTCAGTTAAGCGCCCCTGCCTAACAGTCATGACCATTAGGCCTGTGCTGCAGAGCCAAAGGCTTTGGATCAGTACTGAAGGGCTAGAGCCCACGGGCTAGAGCCCACGGGCTAGAGCCCATGGGCCACAGCTGGAAGGCCATGGGCTTTTGGCTTAGGCGATTGGTGCCGATAGGTGAGCGGTTTGCTTGGAAACGGCCTTGGCCGGGGTCATAAGCCGGCCTGGCGAGAAAATTCAGCGGCCTACCTGAAGCAGTTCCACCTCAAAAATCAAGGTGGCATTGGCGGGGATCACACCGCCGGCGCCGCGTTCGCCGGAGGCCAGATCGGGTGGGATCACCAGCTTGCGCTTGCCGCCCACCTTCATGCCGGCCACGCCTTCATCCCAGCCCTTGATCACCCGACCACCACCCAGGGGGAAGGAGAAGGGACCGCGGCCGTAGCTGCTATCAAATTCGCGGCCATCGGTGAGGGTGCCGCGGTAGTTCACCGAAACCGACTTACCGCTGACGGCCTCCTCGCCACTGCCAACCACAAGATCGGTAATCCGCAGACCCGAGGCGGTGGTGAGCTCCTTGGGGGCCACCAGATCGCCGCCTAGGGCTCCGGCCTGGGCGAGGTCGTTGTCGGCTGCGGCGCTAGTTGCTGCGGCGCTGCTGGGGGAGGCGGAATCGGGGGCCATGGCGAAAAGTGTGGGGTTGGGGTATTCGGGATCGAGCTCGTAGCGGCCAAGGCCCCTGGCCTGTTGGCTGGCAACGGCGGGGCTGCGGCCAGGAGTGCCTCTGACGGCAGAGGCAATGCCAGCACTGCCGCCAAGAACGGCCGCGCTACTGAGGGAGGCGGTACCGGCGTCCACCGGGGGGGCCGCCTGGACGCTGGTGGGACTGACCAACTGGCTCACCAGGGCCAGTAGCAGGCAGGCCACAAAGACCGCAGAAGAGATCAGGATGTCTCGCATCGCCAACCCGAAGTTGCTGGAATTCTGCCGGCTCGCCGGCTCGCCCCGAGTGCCAGCGCCATTGTTAGCCCAGCATTGTTAGTAGCTAGGTACCAGCAGCCGCACACCAGTAGCCAGGCCCGTGGCGGCGCTGGGCGAGCTGCCGTTTGCTGGCCCTGGAATCAATCGGGGATTTCAGCCCTGTTCTGCTGCATCCTCTGGGCCTGCTCCAACCGATCGATGCGACCGCGCAGCTCGTCGAGCTCCCGCTGCCTGGCCAGGCCCAGATCCTGGAGCAGTTGGTCGCGGTTGCGCTCCAACTGCCGCTCGGCCTCCTGCTCCAGGCCGGGCGATTCGCCGCGCAGGGCCCGCAGCACGTCATCCACCAGGGCCTGGGCATGACGGGGATCGAGCCGGCCGCTCTGCACCCATTCCTGGCTCACGTAATTGAGCCGATCTGCCACCAAGTTGGTGGTGCCCAGCCCCCGCAAAAGCAACATCTGCAACAGGTTGTTGGAATCCATAGCGGTGGTTCGGCGGGAGATTGGCGAGGGTGGATGTGGCGAGTGAAGCGTGTGGCGTGAAGCCTGAACTGGGGAGTGACGGCGATGCCTGTTAGCTGGGCGGCCCATGGGCACCATGGCGGTTTTTACGCTGCACGGCCAAAGGGAGCGCCAATTGACAGCTAAGGGTCTGGAGGCGCAGAGGCCAGGGGCATTGGGGGCGCTGCTGGCTAACGCTCAGGGGCGCTGGTGGTTGGTGGCGCCCCTTAGCGGCGGCCTGGCGGCACTGGCCTTGCCGCCGCTGGGCTGGCCGCCTTTGCTCTGGCTGGCCCTGGCCGGACTTTGGGGGCTGGTGGAGTCGGCCCCACCGCTGCCGGCCGGCCTGCTCTGGGGCCTGGCGGCGATCGGGGTGAGCCATCGCTGGTTGCTGGGGTTGCACCCCCTCGACTGGATCGGCGTGCCGGCCCCGCTCAGCCTGCCCCTCTGCCTGCTGCTGCTGTTGGTTTGCGCCCTGGCCGCCGGGATTGGCGTGGCCTGCTGGCTGGCGCTGGCCCGGCGGCTGCGGCCGCGATCGCCGGCGGGGGCGCTGCTGCTGGCCAGCTGCTGGGGCCTGGCGGAGGTGGCCCTGGCCCGGGGACCTCTGTTCTGGCTGGGGTTGGGGGCCTCGGCCCTGCCGGGCGATCGGCCCCTGGCGGGGCTTGCTTCCCTGGGCGGCGCCGGCCTGGTGGCGGCGGTGCAGCTGCTGATTGGCTGGGGGATTAGCCGTTGCCTGGAGGCCAAAAAGCCACTGGTTTGGGTGGCGATTACCGCGGCGATTGTTGCCGCTAGCCACGGTCTGGGGGCAGGGCTGTTGGCGGCCCAGCCGCTGGAGCAGGGCCATAGCGAGCGGCTGCTGGTGTTGCAGCCGGCGATTCCCACCCGCGAGAAGTTCACTTGGCACCAGCAACAACTGCTAAGGGCGCGGCTAAGGGCGGCTCTGGCCGAGGGGGCTGAGCGGCAGGTGGCGTCGGTGTTGCTGCCGGAGGGGGCCCTGGCTTTGCCGGCGGAATTGGCGGCGCCGGCGAAGGTGGAATTGATCAGCGGTGGTTTCCGAGTTCAACAGCGCCAGGGGGAAGCGGAACAGCGCAGCGCCCTGTTGCGCTTCCCGCCTGGGGAGCTGCAGCCCAGTAATTGGCTGGATAAGCACCGCCTGGTGCCCCTGGGCGAATGGGTGCCCTTGGCGGGCTTGATCCGCTGGAGCGGCCTATCGGCGGTGGGGGGATTGCAACCAGGGCCGCCATCGCGGCTGCTAGCCAGGCCGGCGGGCGCCATTGGCGGGGCAATTTGTTACGAGCTCTCCGACGGCCAGGCCCTGGCCAGGGCCAGCGCTGCGGGCGGGCGTTGGCTGCTGGCCAGTGCCAATCTGGATCCATATCCAGCGATGCTGCAGCACCAATTCGCGGCCTTGGCCCAGCTGCGGGCGATCGAGAGCGGCCGCTGGCTGGTGAGTGCCGCAAATACCGGACCGAGCCTGCTGGTGAATGCCCGCGGCCAGGTGGTGGCCCAGCTGCCAGCGGGCAGACCCAGCAGTGGCCTTTTCCAAATTGAACAGCTCTCTGGCCTCAGCGTCTACGACCAGCTGGGGGAAGGGCCGCTGCTGCTATTGGCAGCATTGGGGGCTGGGGGGTTGCTGGCGAATCGGCTCTGGCGCTAGCACCTTGCTTGCCATCGAACTGGCTGCCATAAATTCAACTTAATTAT
>CANHSW010000133.1 GCA_947463165.1 Cyanobacteriota bacterium | reverse complement strand
GTTGAGGGTGAGCAGCACCTGAGCACGCAGGCTGAGGGCGAGATAGCCCAACGCAGCCAGCAGCAGCACAGCGATCACCGCCAAATCGCTCCAACTGATGCCGAGGATGTCTCCGAACAGCAGCTGCTGGATGCCGCCGCGATAGGTCTCCACCAGGCTCAGGGCCACCACCGCAAAGGCCAGGGAGGTGGAATAAACGATGTTGAGCAGGGCGTCTGCCGGCAGACCGCTGCGGGCCACCAACTGGTTCACCAGCAGGGCAAACAGCACCGCGAAGGGGATAAGTACCAGGGTGGGATTCACACCCAGCAGGATTCCTAGGCTGATGCCGAGCAGGGCCGAATGCCCCAGGGCATCGCTGAAGAACGAAAGCTGGCGCAGCACCGCGAAACTGCCCAGCAGCCCACCCAGGGCCCCGGTGAGCAGACCGCCCAGCAAAGCCCGCTGCATGAATGGCTGGCCCAGCACCACCAGCCCAGATGACAGATCAGCCATGGCCACCGACACCAGCATGGTGATGGCGATAGGGCACCACATTGGGGCCATAGAGCTCAGCCAACCGCGCTGGACTGAGCGCATGGTCGGGGGCACCACTGCAGCGAAGGCGGCGGTTCAGGCACAGCACCTGATCACAGCTGCGACGCACCATCTCCAGATCGT
Organism: Cyanobacteriota bacterium; assembly: GCA_947463165.1. Lineage (GTDB taxonomy): Bacteria > Cyanobacteriota > Cyanobacteriia > PCC-6307 > Cyanobiaceae > UBA5018. The sequence goes on along the minus strand of CANHSW010000133.1, from coordinate 5,651 downwards.
GCGACACCTGCAGCACGGTCCAGCCCTCCTGCCGGCGCAGCTCCAGCAGCAATTGCTGGAACCGCTCGCTGCTGGGGGCATCAAGGCCAGCCTGGGCCTCATCGAGCACCAACAACTGGCGGGGCCGCACCACACAGAAGGCCAGCAGCACCCGCTTGAGCTGACCGCCGGAGAGTTCGCTGAGCCGGCGCTCGGCCAGGTCCTGGCAGCCGGTGCGATCCAGGGCACGGCCCACAGCCTCTGATCGGCGCCGGCTACCCAACCAGGCCAGGCTGAGGCCCGGCGGATCAAAGCCAAAGCCCACGAATTGCCCCACCGTGAGCGGAAAGCGCCCCTGCAACGTCAGGCTTTGGGGAAGGTAGGCGATCTGCATACGCACCGCACGAGGCAACTCGCCCGACGGGCCGAGGGCGTGGCCAAGGATCCGCACGGACCCTGCAACCCTGGGCAGAAGACCCAACAAAGCAGCTACCAGGCTGCTCTTGCCGGCACCGTTCGGACCCACCAGGGCCGTATCGGTTTCGCGGGCGAGCTGAAAGCTCACCTGCTGCACAGCTAGCTGCTCGCCTCGGCGAACGCTCAGGTCCTGAACCACCAGCACCGGTTCGCCGCCTGTCATTGCCCAAAGGCCTGGCGCAGACCCGCCACGTTGCGGCGCATCAGCTTCATATAGGTGGAGGGATCACGCGAGGCCTCCTCCGTGGCCGTCTCCATCGGATCAAACACCACCACCTTCACGCCAAGATCCTTAGCCAGGGCATTGAAAGAGCGGTTGCCCTCCTGGGGTTCGCTGAGGAGGGCCTGGAGCTGGCTGCGCTTCACCTCGGCCGCCACCCGGTTCAGATCGGCAGGAGTGGGATTGATCTCGGGCACATCCACCAGGTACTCGGCCTTGAGGCCATAACGCTGGGCGAAGTAAGGAGCGAAGTGGTGGAAGGCTACAAACGTCTTGCCCCGATAAGGCTGAAGCTGATCGGAGATCTCGCTGTTCAGTTGTTTCAACTGAGCGGTGTAGGCAGCGGCGTTGCGGCGGTAGCCATCAGCGCAGCTGGGATCGGCCTTCACCAGGCCATCTCGGATGGTCTCCACCTGCTGCACTGCCCGCAGCGGATCCAGCCAGATGTGGGGATTCACAGCGCCGTGTTCATGACCATGTGCAGAGCCGTGGTCATCGTGATGCCCATGCTCCTTGCCATGCGCATCGCCATGGTCTTCTGTTTCCAGGGTGGCGACGCCGCGACTGGAATCGATCACCTTGAGCTGGGAATTGCCTGCGGAGGCCACGAGCTTGTCGAGGAAGGCCTCCATCTCCAGGCCGTTCTTCACCAGCACCCTGGCCTGGCGCAGGGCCGTCAAATCGCCCGGCCTGGCCTGGAAATCGTGGGGCCCTGCGCTGGCAGGGATGAGGGGGGTCACCGTGGCGCAGTCTCCCGCCACGGCGCGGGTGAACAGGGTGATCGGCAGGAAGGTGGTGACCACCTTGAACGCCTTTTCAGCGGCTGCATCAGGAGCGTTCTGGCGGGAAGCGCCGCAGGCGGCCAGCAGCAAGGCCCCCATCACCGCCCCGGCCAGCCTCAGCAACAGCGGGAGCCCAACAAGAGGACGCATCCGAAATCCACGATGACCAGCAATAACGATTCTCATTCTATTGCCGCAACTTGAAGCCGGCCCCCGGGCGCTGACCTTGTCGTTCACGCGGGGGAACATCCACGGGCCACAGCCACCAGCGCCCGTTGGCATCACCGGCCGCCAGGTGAACGCCATCGGGGCGCCAGGCCAGCAAGTTGAAGCCGCAGCCCTGCCCTTCGAGCGGCTGCAGCATTCGCCCGCGACTATCCCAGAGCGCCACGCTGCCGTCGTTAGAGGCACTGGCCAGCAGGGTGCTGCCGGGCGCAAAGGCCAGCGCATTGACGCGCTTTTCGTGCCACAGCAAAGGCTCAGGTTGCCAAGCCTTGGAACCCTGCTTCACCTGGGCCCAGAGGATCACAGCATCTGCAGCGGCACTGGCCAACAGCGGTGCCAGGCGGCCCGGCTGATCGCTCCAGGCAAGCTGCCGCACCTTGGCGGGAAAACCGCTGAACTGCCAGGGCTTGCCTTGGCAGCCCTGGGGCCACACCAGCAACGAGCGATCCAGCATCCCGCAGGCCAAATGGTGGCCTGGCCCCGAAAAAGTTAGGGAAAGACCGGCCGAGGCGATGGCATGCCGCAGCGGCGGATCGGCCGGCGAGCTCAGACAGGGCTGCCACAGCACCACTTCACCGTGGCAGCTGGCGGCCAGCTGCACCCCATCGGCGCTCCAGGCCAAGGCCTGGATTGTGCCGGGCAGCTGCAGCGGTAGCTCGCGCCATTGGCGGCTGGCCCCATCCCAGAGCCGCAGCTCGCGCCCAACCGCCACCGCCAGCAGCAAGCCACCCGGCTGCCAGGCCGCCGCATCAATCCAGCCGCCACCAAGGGGGATGGGGTCCATGGCCAGCGGCCGCACCCGGCTGCCGCCCAGCTCCCAGAGCAGCAGCTCGCCGCCCTGGCCAGCGGCCATCAAGAACTGGCCATCGCTGCTGAAACCCACCACGTCAAGGCTGATATCACGGTCGCCCCGCAGCAGCTCCTCACAGCCGGCGCGGAAGTCGAGCAGTAGCAATTCGCCACCGGCGCTGCCAATGGCTAGAAACTCACCATCGGCCGACCAGGCCAGGGCCGTGATCGGCTGCTGCAGATCGCCACAGAGCCTTTGGCTCACCAGAGCAGCCTGTGCCATTACCGGCTCAGGCCACGCAGGCCAGGAAGCTGGCTCGCAGGGCCTCGGCATCGAGGTTGCGGCCGATGATCACCAATTCGGTGCGGCGCGGCTCAGCGGCTTTCCAAGGGCGATCGAAATCGCCATCGAGCAGCATGTGAACCGACTGGAACACGTAGCGACGCGCTTCTCCCTGGAGCTGGATGATGCCCTTCATCCGAAACAGATCAGGCCCTCGCTCGGCCACCAGATCGGATAGCCACCCCCCCAGCCTCTGGAGGTCCATCGGCTGTTCTTCCACTAGTGCCACTGAACCCACGGCATCGTCGTGCTCGTGGGCGTGCTCCTCCGCCAGGAACCCCGGATCGAGGCTCAGGGCCCGCTCCAGCTCAAAGGCTTCAACCCCCAACAGCTCCTGAATCGGCACATCCGCCTTGTGGCTGGTGAACAGGCGGGCCACGGGATTGATGGCGCGCACCCGCCGCTCGATCGTGGCGCGCTCGGCGTCGCTCACCAGATCGGCTTTGTTGAGCACCAGCACATCGGCAAAGGCGAGCTGCTCCTGCACCTCCTCAGCCTCCCAGTGCTGCCCCACATGCTTGAGATCCACCAATGTGACCACCGCATCGAGCCGCAGCTCATCGCGCAGGTCCTCGTCCACAAAGAAGGTTTGAATCACCGGGGCGGGATCGGCCAGACCGGTGGTTTCGATCACCAGGTGGTCGAAGCGGTCGCGGCGCTTCATCAGGTTGCCGATGATCCGGATCAGGTCGCCGCGCACGGTGCAGCAGATGCAGCCGTTGTTCATCTCGAAGATCTCCTCATCGGCATCCACCACCAGCTGGTTGTCGATGCCCACCTCGCCGAACTCGTTCACGATCACCGCCACCTTGAGGCCGTGCTCGTGGGTGAGGATCCGGTTGAGCAGGGTGGTCTTGCCGGCACCGAGGTAACCGGTGAGCACGGTCACCGGCAGGCGCTCGGCGGCGGGAACAGCACTTGAGAAGGCCATGGCCAGGGGGGCGGCGGGCCCCGAGTTGAGAATGGTTGTCGTTCTAGCAGCTACGGCCGCCCGGATCAGCCCCAATGGCTCCCGCCGCCCGGCCTGATCCTTGCGGCTGGGGTAATCAGTGATCTGGTGGGCATGGAATGCCTGGTGGGCCCACTGCGCAAAGCCGATCAAAGCTGCGCTCCATGTGCTTGACCATCGATGGCGCAGTTGTGCCAGCCATAGCCCGATCTGGAATGGCAAGAGGCGAGCCTGAAGCGCTTCGGACTGTCTCCTGCCGGAAGCCCTGCACTACCTCCAAGTCAACGACGATCACAGTTGTTCCTGAACTGCTGCCGGGGCAGTCTCCGGATCCGCGTCGAGCCGTTGGGCCTCCAGATCTCCCTCCCAGTGCAGCTGACCACGGCAGGAGCGAATCTCCCCCTGCTGCTGCAGTCGTACCAGGGTGCGTAGACCCAGTTCCACCGCCTCGCGTTTACTGCGGGCACCGGAGGCCTGCATGGCCTGTCGCATCAGCGCGTCGTCAATGACGATATTGGTGCGCATAGGCGGTTCGCACGGAGATTCCGTGGCCATTGCTGGTGTATAGAAGCTAGTCGGTTCATACACTTGACTTCCTCACCGGCGTGAACGCCGCCCCAAGAGACCTTGCTGATGATGAGACCGCACCGACAGGCCGGCGACTGCTGGCCAAGCTGCTGGTACTCCAGGCCTCCATTCCCATGGCCGAGGGTCTCAGCCAGGAGCAGACCGATTCCGCACTGGAGCGCGAGCGGGCCTCCTGGCGGTGAGCGATGCGTCAAAAACCCCGGGTCAGACTGGGGCCAAGGAATAGAAACAATCCACAAATTACATAAAAAACCCCGGACAATGCCGGGGCCAAAGAGATGAATTAATTTACAGGGCTTGATTTAAGCCCAGCTTAATTATTCCCCGGGATCAAATCAGCCCCAGGGCTTAATTCAGCCCCAGAATTGAATTAGCCCCAAAATCAAATCAGCTGCTGCTGCTGGCCTGGGAGCGGGCGCGGGCGCGAGCCAGGGCTTGGCCGGCTTTGAGCTTCTCGGTGCTGCTGGGCTTGCCTTCGAAAGCGGCGACGGCTTGCTGGGCAGCTTCCAATTCGGCCTGGGCGGCGGCGGGATCAATCTTGGAACCGAGTTCGGCTCCATTCACCAGCACTGTTACCTGATCGGCTTCCACTTCGGCGAAACCGCCGAGCAGGGCGATGGAGGTCCACTCGCCAGCGGCGCGCAACCTCATCACACCAGCCTCCAGGGCCGCCAGCATGGTCACGTGGCCGGGAAGGATACCCACCTGACCTGAGGCACTGGGCAGGATCACCTCATCGGCAACCCCATCGAAAACGCTCTGATCAGGTGCCAGAACGCGCAGAGTCAAACTCATGACTTTCAGCTCTCAAGATGATGGGTGATCAACCCTTGGAATCGGCAAGAATCTTGGCGGCCTTGGCCTTAACTTCGTCGATGTTGCCGACCAAGTAGAAAGCGGCTTCCGGCAGATCGTCGAGTTCACCAGCCAAGATCATGTTGAAGCCCTTGATGGTTTCCTCAAGCTTCACATACTTACCGGACATGCCGGTGAAGATTTCAGCCACAAAGAAGGGCTGAGAGAGGAACTTCTCAATCTTGCGGGCGCGATCAACCGTACGACGGTCATCCTCGGAGAGTTCATCAAGGCCCAGAATCGCGATGATGTCCTGGAGTTCCTTATAACGCTGCAGGGTGGACTGCACGCTGCGGGCGGTGCGGTAGTGCTCGTCGCCCACCACGGCCGGCTGGAGCATGGTGCTGGTGGAATCCAACGGATCCACGGCCGGATAGATGCCCTTGGAGGCCAAACCGCGGTTGAGCACCGTGGTGGCATCCAGGTGGGCGAAGGTGGTGGCGG
>CANHSW010000132.1 GCA_947463165.1 Cyanobacteriota bacterium | reverse complement strand
CTGTGGCCTGGATCAAACTCACCGCGAGCCGCTGAACCGAACAGCTCCAGCTTCTCTACGCCATAGCGCTCGCACAGCTCCCTCAATGGCTGCAGCTTCGCCTGCAGCAGCTCTGGCAGTGGCGCAGCTTCAGGCGTCATGGCTGCCCATCGCCCCGATAGATCACCATCCCCATGCGTTCGATATGTTCCAACAACGGCGCATGAGTGATGGCCGCCAGGGCTTGCACATCAAAGCGGTACGGCAGGGGCAGCTCCTCCAGTTCGGCGGCGATCGCTTCGGCGCCAAGGGCTCCCAGGGGGCCGGACAGGGCCAGGTCCACATCGGAGCGATCGCTGTGGGTGCCCTTGGCGCGGGAGCCGAACAGGGTGGCGCTCTCGACTTCCAGGTGCTGGCGCAGCACCGAGCGCACCAGCTCCAGTTCGCTGGCCAGCAGGGGATCTCGGCGCTGCTGCCAGCGGATGTCGGCGGCTGGTGTCATTCGGCTCCAAACCCCAACCAGGCCAGGTTACGGGCAATCGCCGCATCCAGTTTTGATCCCTCTTCCTGCTGCTGCTTGAGCAATCCAGTGAGGCGCTTCATTTTCTCCTCAAAGGCCTCACCATCATCTTCAACATCCGCTGCCCCCACATAGCGGCCCGGCGTGAGCACAAAACCATTTTTCTCGATCTGCTCTAACTTGGCGTTGTAGCAGAAGCCAGCAACATCCTCATAAGCAGCAGACACCTCGCCATCACCGCGCCAGGCGTGAACAGTGTCGCCAATCTTGGCAATATCCTCATCCGTAAGGACCCGCTCCACTCTGGTCTTCATCCTGCCCAGCTGGCGGGCATCAATGAACAGTGTTTCGCCACGACGATCACGACCACGCTGGGTTTTGTCATTGGTGAGGAACCACAGGCAAACAGGAATCTGGGTGTTAAGGAATAACTGCCCTGGCAGCGCCACCATCACTTCAACCACATCACCCCGCACCATCGCCTCACGGATCTGCCCCTCGCCGCTCTGGTGGGAACTCATCGATCCATTTGCCAGCACTACGCCTGCTTCACCGCCAGGGCGTAGTTTCCAGAGCATATGTTGCAACCAGGCATAGTTGGCATTGCCTACAGGTGGCCTGCCATAAAGCCAGCGCGGGTCACTCTCGTATTTCTCTCCACCCCAATCGGAAATATTGAACGGTGGGTTGGCGAGGATATAATCAAACTTCTGATCAGGGAACTGATCTCTGGCAAAGGTGTCGGCAGGTTCCTGGCCCAGATTCACATTGAATCCACGAATCGCCAGGTTCATTGCCGCCAATCGCCAAGTAGTTGGGTTGCTCTCCTGCCCATAGATCGAGGCATCATCACGCTTGCCCCCATGGGCCTGGATGAACTTCTCGCTCTGAACGAACATTCCACCAGACCCGCAACAGGGGTCATAAATTCGACCCTTATGGGGTGCCAGCACAGCAACCAGCGTTTTCACCACATGGGCAGGCGTATAGAACTGACCGCCCTTCTTGCCTTCGGCGCTGGCGAACTGCCCGAGGAAATATTCGTAGACTTCGCCCAGCACATCCCCTGATCGCTGGTTATCACCAAATCCAATGGTGGAGATCAGATCCACCAGTTCACCCAGTCGCCCTGGTTCCAGTTGGGCGGCACCAAACCGCTTATCCAACTTGCCCCGCAGCGTTTGGTTCTCGTTCTCGATGGCAATCAGTGCCTTATCGATCAGTTGACCAATATCAGCTTGCTTTGCCCTTGCCCTTAGCGATTCCCAGCGAGCGTCAGCAGGCACCCAGAACACATTCTCCTGGGTGTAGTAGTCACGGTCTTCCAGTGCTGCCTGGTGATCGGCAGGGTCATCACCCAGGTAGAAGTCGGATTCAGGGTTGGAAACCGTTTGCAGCACCTTGCCTTGCTGAGCAGCAAAGGTGTCTGAAATGTATTTGAGAAAGATCAAACCCAGCACCAGATGTTTATATTCCGCCGCATCCATCTGGGCACGCAGTTTGTCGGCACTCGCCCAGAGCACGGCCTTGAAATCCTTGGCGGGTGCCTCCTGCTTCGCTTTGCCGCGCCCCCGCTTGGGTGCTGGTTCCGCCTCTGAGCGCAGCGATGCCAGCAGGTCATCCAGACCGCCCAGGTCCTCCCCCGTCTCGTCGTCGTCTGCTTCTGGGATGGTGAAGGTCGCTGAGTCGGTCACTGGCGCCTGTTGCCGTGGCCCCAGTGTCGCTGCTGGAGTCGTGTTTTGTCTCCCTTGAGAGCGCCATCAATCGCTATGCAAAATCTGCATGAACAGCAGCTGTAGAGCACCCACAGCGGCGTTGGGCCAAGGGCCAGGTCACGCTGCGGCAGGAGTTGCTGCGGCATCTTGGCGTCAAGCCGGGCGAGCAGATCGAGGTGTCCGCCCTTCCCGGCGGGCGAATTGAGGTGCGTGCTGCCCAACCATCCGCTTCGATCGAGGGGTTCATCGGGCTGCTGGCCGGCCGCAGCAGCAAGACCGCCAGCCTGGAGGAGATCCAACAGGCGGCCGCAAAAGGCTGGAGCGGCGAGGCTTGAACATCACAGCCGATACCAATGTGCTGGTGCGTGCCCTGGTGGCGGATGAGCCCGCCCAGGCCGCAGAAGCGAGCCGGGTGATGCGAGAAGCCACCTCCATCGCCGTTCCCCTGCCCGTCCTCTGCGAGCTGGTCTGGCCCTGCTGGAGGCCGGTGGTGACTTCGCCGATGGGGTGATCGCCCATCAAGGGCAGTGGCTGGGTGGCGACACCTTTGTGTCCTTTGACCGCCAGGCGGTGGCTCTGCTGCGGGAGCAGGGGGTGGCCACGCAGCTGTTGCCATCGAGGTTGTAATCGCTCACGGGCTCCGACTCAAGCTCCGAACCGATCTCCGCACGGATCTCCACACCGATTTCCGCACCCAGGGCGGCGTAGGTGGTGATGGCATTGGGCGGCTCCTGGATAATGTCGGCGGTGCGCTGCGGTTGCGCGCCTGCTCGCTTAGGCGGTAAGGCGCTGCCAGGCTTCTGTTTGAGATGGCGCTTCTGTTTTAGCTAGCGCCCAGCTTTGTTCTGCTGCGGTGAATAGCCCTGCCATTCAACCCATGACGACAACCACCGCTACCCTTGACGCCCTGCGCTCCGGTGAACTGAAGGGGATCACGCGGCTGGATCTTGCCTGCGATCTGCAGGAATTCCCGCGGGAAATCTTCGAGTTAGCCGACAGCCTTGAGGTGCTGAATCTATCGGGAAACTCGTTATCCGCGCTCCCGGACGACTTACCGCGCCTGGGCAAGTTACGGGTGATTTTTTGCTCAGAAAATCGCTTTACCCAGCTGCCCGAGGTGCTGTCCTCCTGCCCTCAGCTGGAGATGGTGGGATTTAAAGCCAACAGCATCCGCGAGGTTGCGGCTACTGCCATTTCCCCTGGGTTGCGCTGGTTGATCCTCACGGATAATCAGGTTTCGGCGCTTCCCGACTCAATCGGCAGCTGTACGCGTCTGCAAAAACTGATGTTGGCCGGCAATCAACTGGCAGTTTTGCCGGAGGCGATGCGCGGCTGCGTTGGGCTTGAGCTGTTGCGGATTTCAGCCAACCGGTTCAATGTTTTGCCGGACTGGCTGCTGCAATTACCCCGGTTAACCTGGTTGGCGTTTGGCGGCAATCCGGTTTCGGCGGCGCCGCACCCCCCGAGTGCGGCCGTGGCCCGCCTGCAATGGGCTGATATTGAATTGGGTGAAAAACTCGGCGAAGGCGCCTCGGGGGTAATCCACAAAGCTCACTGGCAGCCGTCGCCGCAGGAGGCTGGGCATCCCGTGGCGGTGAAACTGTTTAAGGGGGCGGTCACCAGTGACGGGTTTCCCGCGGAAGAAATGGCGGCTTGTTTGGCTGCGGGTAATCACGCTCACTTGATCGGCGTGATTGGTGAACTCACCGGGCACCCCGCCGGCACCAGCGGCTTGGTGATGCCCTGGGTAGACCCGTGGGTTCCGCAATCTGGCCGGCCCGCCCAGTCTGGCGACTTGCACGAGGGACATTTACGGGAACGAGCAACGTTTCTCCCTGGCCTTGGTGCTGGATATAGCGAAGGGCTTGGCCGCTGCCGGCGAGCACCTGCACGCCCAGGGGATTTCGCACGGGGATTTTTACGCGCACAACGTGCTTTATCGCCCCACGGGCGGCTGCTTTTTGGGGGACTTCGGGGCGGCCTCCTTCTACCCGCCTCAGCCAAATGGAGGCGCCAACCCGTTCGAGGCGCTGGAGGTGCGCGCCTTCGGCTGTTTGCTTGGCGAATTACTGGAGCGCAGTGAACCAGAAACTGAACCCGAACAGAACCTGCGCCTGCAATCGTTAAAAGCGCTGCAACTGCGCTGCATGGCACCAGTGGCGGCAAGCCGGCCCCGCTTCGCCGAGCTGGTGGCAACGCTGCAATCGCTGCGACCTTAAGCCCGCAGCTTGGGCCTTGGCGGCAGGCACCCATAGGTGCAGCGGCTGACCCGCGAGCCGCCCAGCAACGGGCGCCGGGCGCCATGATCTAACCAAACCGCCGGGCCAGCCGCCTTGACCCTGCCGCAGGATCCGCCGGGGACGGCCGCCAACCGTTTCCCCCTCCCGTCTGAATTAATTGCCCCCGGCGCCGGGGCACCAACTCAGCCTGCCGAACAGCCCGGCGCTGATCCCCTGTTGTGCGGCCACTGCGGTCGCACCGCCAGCAACGGTATTTCCTGCCAGGGCTTCTGCGTTGCCGACTCTGGCTATTGAGCCAGGAAGCCCCCGGAAACCTGCCTAATTAACTGCGGTTGCGGGGCGGCAGCGGTGAGCCAAAACGCAGGGCCTGGCGCCAGCGGCCGGCCTGGAGCCAGGCGCCGGCGGCCCCCAGGGCCAGGGCCATAGCTGCCGCCCCGGCAGCCGTGGGCCCCCACCAGGCGGCGGCCACCAGGGCCAGGGCCGCCGCCGGCACCGAGCCCAGGCGCAGCACCGCCAGGCGCCGATCGGCGCTGCGGCAGCTGTGGCAGTGGCGGGTGTGGCTGTCAAACCGCTCCAGCAGCGGTAGTTCATTGAGCCGTTCCGGCAGGGGTGCCCCAGGGAAAGGGCCGCCGCCCACCAGCTCCACCCAGTCGTGCAGGGCGCTCACGTAAACATCGGAGCGGGTGGCCAGGTAGCAGGCCCGGGCAAGGGCGGTGCCACCACCTCGCTCCTCCAGCACCCGCTCCTGCCAGTGCAGGAACAGCTGGTCGTCTTCCAGCACCACGTGGTTGCCGAGATGTTGCAACCACTCGGGCCGCAGCTTCAGCAGCCGACCCGGCCAGGGGGAACCAAAGAAAAAGGGCAGCCGCACGAACAGCCGGCAGGCACCGCGGCGGATCGGGGTGGCATAGACCACCGTCTGGAAGCGGGCGCCCGCCTTGGTGGTGAGGTCGTGGATCATCAGGCCGGGGCCCGTGAACTCGGTGGTCTGGCTGCCGAGGCTGCCGCGGCGGGGCCCCTCCCGCCAAAGGCCGCTGAAACCCGCCGCCCCGCTGGCGGTGAGCTCCAGGGCCACCGGCCCGGCCGTCTCCCGCTTGCCCACGGTGGCGTGGTGGGTGAAGGGCACATGGCTCACATCGAGCACGTTCTCCAGCAGGGTGAGGGCGTCGTAGGGCAGATCGCGGAAGGAGTCCTGCACGGTCCAGGCGGATGGGTTTTCCTCCAGCACGGGCACCAGGGGCAGGGGCACGGCTGCCGCCTCGGCGGAATCGCCGCTGAACACAAACAGCAGCCCCTGGGCCTCGGCGGTGGCGTAGGGCCGGCATTGGCTGCGCCGGGTGTCGATGCTGGCGCCGGGATCCGCCTGGGGGATGGCCGTGCAGCGCCCCTCACCGTTAAAGCACCAGCCGTGGTAAGGGCACTCCAGCTCGCCCTGGCCGTTGATGCGCCCCTGGGAGAGGGGCACCAGCCGGTGGGGGCAGACGTCGGCGAAGGCCCGCCAGCTCCCGGCCTGGCGGTCGTACCAGAGCACCAGATCCTCCGCCAGCAGGGTGAAGGCGCTGGGACGCTCCGGCTGCAGATCCTTGAGAAAGGCCACCGGGTACCAGCTGCGGCGCCAGATCGAATCTTCTGCAGGCATCGCAGCACCAGGGCCAGGAGCTGGATGCTGGCAGGCCCGTGGGCTTGGTGTCGGTGCAGGCCGCCAAAAACTCGGCGCTGGCTCGCACCCGCTTGCAGCCAAGCGCCCTGGGTTGCGGAAGGTTTGCGGCCTTGCTGGGGCGGGGTTGCCCGGGGGGACGCATCAGCGGCCCCGTGAAGAAAAGAGAAGGTTTACAGGGAAGTGTGTATCGCTACGACACCTTCT
>CANHSW010000131.1 GCA_947463165.1 Cyanobacteriota bacterium | reverse complement strand
CTTTGCTGGCCGTGATCTGGGTGGCCCTGGTGTGGTTCAGCACCCTGGTGGTACGAGCCCACTGGCCCTCGGATCTGATTGCTGGCGGCGCGGTTGGAGTGGCCTGGCTGAGCCTTTGCCTGGCATGGTGGCGCAGTTCTACGCGAGTTTTAGTAGCCGATGGCCGCCCACCTTGCTGATCTGCGCGGCCTGCGCAGTGCCCCCGTCATCAATGCCGATCAGCGGCAAGCACTGATTGCTGAACTCAAATCCCTGCTAGCCGCCTGTGAGTGGTTCACCATTGGCGTGATGGCCCCCAGCGGCATCACTGCCCTGCGGGCCCTGCGCGACTGCGAACAGGCCCTTGGCTGGCAACCACTGCAAGCGGATCCGGCCAGTGGCCTGGCCGAGGACATGCCGATGGGGGTGTTTCTCAAGGGCAACCAGGGCACTGGGCGCTATCAACTCAGGCCTGAGCAGGGTTTGGGAGAGGGGCTGCTGATCAGTGGCCACTGCGCCAGCGACCCCAGCGCCGAGGACACCTGGGGACCACTGCCCCTGGATTTGTTCTGCTCGTAGGCTGGGCGGCTGTGCCTGAACCACCTTCGCCCTCGATGGCCAAACTCCTGCGCATCGCCTCACGCCGCAGCCAGCTGGCCATGGTGCAAACCCACTGGGTGCGCGATGAGCTGGTCAAGGCCCATCCAAATCTGGAGGTCAGCATCGAGGCGATGGCCACCCAGGGGGACAAGATCCTCGATGTGGCTCTGGCCAAGATCGGCGACAAGGGCCTGTTCACCAAAGAACTGGAGGCCCAAATGCTGGTGGACCAGGCCGATATTGCGGTGCACAGCCTCAAGGACCTGCCCACCAACCTCCCCGAGGGCCTGATGCTGGGCTGCATCACCGAACGGGAGGATCCGGCCGATGCCCTGGTGGTGCACCAAAAGCACCAGGACAAAACTTTGGCCACCCTGCCGGAGGGCAGTGTGGTGGGCACCAGCTCCCTGCGTCGCCTGGCCCAACTGCGCCATCACTACCCGCAGCTGCTCTTCAAAGACGTGCGTGGCAATGTGATCACGAGGCTTGAGAAGCTCGATGCCGGCGAGTTCGACTGTCTGATCCTGGCCGCCGCCGGCCTGGGGCGCTTGGGCCTGGGCGATCGCATCCATGAGTTGATCGATGCCTCGATCTCCCTCCACGCCGTGGGCCAGGGAGCACTGGGCATCGAATGTCGCCAAGGCGATGCCGACGTGCTCGCCCAAATCAAGCTGCTGGAGCACCTGCCCACGGCCCGCCGCTGCCTGGCCGAGCGGGCCTTTCTGCGCGAATTGGAAGGCGGCTGTCAGGTGCCGATCGGCGTCAACAGCAGCTTCGCTGAGGCCGGTGGCGATGCCAGCACTGGCGGCCAGGAGTTGATTCTCACCGGCATGGTGGCCAGCCTTGATGGCAGCAAGCTGATTCGCGATCAGGCCCGCGGTGCCGCGGAGGATCCCGAGTCGATTGGCATTGCCCTGGCCTTGAAGCTGCGCGAGCAGGGGGCCGGCGAGATCCTGGAGCAAATCTTTGCCGACGTCCGCCCCCAAGCCTGACCCCGACCTGCAGAGCGGCGTCGCTGGCCTGCATGGACAGCCAGGGGCAATCCAGCCGCCCTTGGGCAACCTGGCGGCCGCAGGAGCGCGTATGGATAGCGAACCCGGGGCCCTGCCATTCCAATGGAACCTGCTGGCCTGGGCCGCCTTGGTGGGAGTGCTTTCAGGTTTGGCGGTGGTGGCTTTCCACGAGTTGTTGGGATTTATCAATAACGGGCTTTTTGGTCCGTTCATTGAGTGGCTGCTGAATCTGGCGCGCGGCTCGAGCGCGAATTTGCCACCGCCGGTACTGCCGTTACCCCAGGTTCCCAGCCCTGCCGAAACCAGCACGCCACTGAATGCCTTGCTGCAGATCGGCCTAGGCGGGCTGGGTTTCTTACCGCCGCCGCCCACGATTCCCCAACCACCAGCTGAAGTGGTGTTGGTATCCACCGCTTCCCTACCCGACTGGTTGCGCCTCTGGCCCGTGGTGGTGGTACCCACCCTGGGCGGCTATGCCATGGGTCTGCTGCGCCGCTATGGCGGCCCTCTGGGCCCTGGTTTACCCAGCCTGATGGCCATGGCAGACGGGGCCATGCGGGCGGCCCCCAAATTGCCTCTGCAAAGACTGCTGGGGGCCTCCCTCAGCCTTGGCAGTGGCGCCTCCCTGGGGCCTGAGGGTCCCAGTGTGGAGAGTGGCGGCAACATTGGCCTGTGGGTGGCCCTGCGAGCTCGGCTCACTCCCGAGAGCCAGAAGACGCTGGTGGCGGCTGGGGCAGCGGCGGGCTTGGCCGCTGGCTTCAAGGCGCCAATCGCCGGGGTGTTCTTTGCCTTTGAGGGCAGCTTCAGGGCGATTCCAGGCCGGCCCAGCCTGCGGGCGGTACTGGTGGCCGCTGTGGCCTCCACGCTGGTTACCCAGCTGCTACTGGGCGATCAGCCGATCCTGCGCTTACCCGCCTATGAAGTGCGATCACCGCTGGAGCTGCCTCTCTATCTCGGCTTGGGGGTAGTGGCCAGCTTGATGTCCTGGGGGCTGGTGAGTTTGCTTGCCCTGGGGCGCAGCACTGCCATGCAAAACTTGATTCGCCGATTACCGCCAGGTTTTGCCACGGCATTTGGCGGCATGGCGGTGGGTCTGCTAGCCCTGGTCTTTCCCCAGGTACTGGGGGTTGGTTACGACACCATTGAGGCCCTGCTCGGCAGAGATGGGGGGCTACCCCTGCTCACTTTGCTAATGCTGCTTGTAGTTAAGTTAATTGCTACGGGCCTTAGCAATGCCACAGGATTTGTGGGCGGAGGCTTTGCTCCAGCTCTGTTTTTAGGGGCGGTGCTTGGCAACTGCTACGGTCAATTTCTAGGTGATAGTGGCTTGCATCTACCGGTGGCGGAACCACCCGCTTACGCCATGGTGGGCATGGCGGCAGTGCTGGCGGGTAGCGCCAGGGCACCACTCACCGCCATGCTGCTGCTATTTGAACTCACCCGCGATATTCGGATCGTGTTGCCGCTGATGGCTGCGGCCGGTTTGAGTGCCGCCTTGGTAGAGCGTTGGCAGGGGCTAAATGACCCGGGCCTGCTGGGACCAGATCCCGTGGAGGAACAGCGCCGTCGGATCCTGGCAAATCTTGCCGTGGCTGAGGCCTTTGATGCCGAGGCCCCCCTGGTGCTACAGGCTGAAACCCCCGCCCAGGAGGCCCTTGCCCAGCTAGTCAATTCCCGCAGTCACTGCTTGGTAGTGGCCGATGGACCCTGGGCAATAGGCCTAGTCACACTTTCGGATTTACAAAGAGCCCTGGCAATTGACCTATCGCAAAATGTTCAAATTCCCAGCAAGATGCCTCAAAATTCTCCTCAAGTAAATCAACCATTCTTCAACTCTCTATCAAACAATACTTCTAGCCCCGCTACTTTTTCGAGCGTCGCATTGAGCGATTGCCGCAGAGCTGACCTGGTTTGGCTACCCCTGGAGGCTCAGCTACTACAATTAGAGGATCAACTCACACCAAATGGACTGCGTCAATTACCTGTTTTTGATGTGCCAGGACTGCAGGTGGGAGCCCTGCCAGTGGGAATGCCAAATTCAGGCCTACCCATAGACAAACTGCGGGGTTTGGCCAGCCGAGATGGCATGGCCCTTGCCCTGGCCAGGATCCAGGCGCAACAACTACCCACAACTTCCCCATTGACCGATGCAAAGAATTAACCAATGATCAGAATTAACTAACTGGCACCTCGAAAAATACCAAAATTTTCGAGGTGCCCTTAGCCTCCGGTTAATTCACCAGTTTGAAAATCAGTTCACCAGCTTGGGATCAATTACCTCCAGGTAGCGCTGTTCGCACTCCTGGATAATTTTCACAGCTTCCTCTGCATCGAAGAAGCCATTGACGCGGCAGCTGCCAGGCTTCTTGAGATCCTTGTAGTGCTCCCAGTAATACTGGGTTTCTTTAATCCAATGATCGCCCAGCTGGGTGTAGCTGGTGATGTGATCCATGCGCTTATCATCGGCGAGCACGGCAATCACCTTGTCGTCGACTTCTCCGCCATCATCGAATTTCATGATCCCAATAATCCTGGCCTCCACCAGGGAGCCAGGTACCAGTGGCTCAGTAACCCCAACAATCTCAATGTCCAGCGGGTCACCATCCTCATCCCAGGTACGGGGAATGCAGCCGTAGGCGAAGGGGTAGGCAAGCGAGGAGTAGCCAACCCGATCTAACTTGAGCTGGCCAGTTTCGGTGATCAGTTCGTACTTATTGATTGTGTTGCTGTTGAGCTCCACAATGGCGTTGAGACGCAGCTCCTCTGCATCGGCGAAGGCCGGCAGCACATGCAGCAAATTGAGCATGATGCGGCTGGGAGCGTGGTCGATGTTTGCCATGCAGAGGCTGGAACAGGGCGCAGGCATCTTACGAAGCCGCTCGTTACGAAGCGTCTCCCAAGCAAGCCGCCTTGGCGGCTTGCTTGGTGGCGATCACGCAGAAGAAGGGATCCCCCTTTGCCCCCAGCCAGCCTAGGGGGGCTGGCGCTGGCGTGTCTGCGGCGATCACCCCGCTGATCGTCCAGCCCTGGGCCACCAGCACCTCCGCCACATAGGCCAGGTGGTCGCGGTCTGAGCCTTCACTCCAAATCAAGGGCGCCTTTGTAAAAAACATGCGATTGCTGAAGGCCACCAACAGCTGACCGCCTGCTCTGGTGCAGCGCAACAGCTCCTCGGCCACCGGCTCTGGCTGCTGCAGATATTGCCAGCCGGCCACGATCAGGCTCACGTCAACACTTTCCTGGGGAAGCGGCAGGCGTGGATCGACGTTCAGGTTCTGCAGCCAATAGCGGTTGAGCCTGGGATTGGCCCGCAGTTCGGCTTCGTTGAGGCCATGGCCGATCACCTCCCCGTAACTGATTTGCTCCGGCAGATGGCTGACCCAGCTACTCATCAAATCCAGCACCACCGAGCCAGGCGGAATTCGCTCTCGATAGAGCTCGGTCAGCTTCTGGCGAAAGGCGGCATCGAGATGCTGCACAAAACGCGGCTCGGCATAAAACAGCTTGTCATCAGCGCTGTCCAGTTTTTGGCGTTGGTCGTCACTGAGCACCAGCTTGGCCATGGATCTGTTTCAACAGCCCGGCCAGCCTGGCAAACTGGCCAGCCTGGTAAACCGGCCAGCCTGGTAAACCAGCCAGCCTTGCAGACAGGGCAGGGCAGGGCAAGCCAGGGCCAGGCCAGGCGAAACACAACTGGCTTGATCAGCCGATCAGGCGTTCTAGCTTTTGCTCCAGATAGGTGAGAAATGGTTGTGCCGTGAGGGTTGAACCAGTCACCTGCTCCACCAGTTGCTCAGCGTTGACGCTGCGGCCCAGGGGATAAACCCGCTCGGCTAACCAGTTCACCAGCATCTGGTCTTCTCCGTTAGCCAGCCGGGCTTCGATCGGGCCCAGATCCGCTTCCATGGCCCCACTCAGCTGGGCGCTGATCAAATGGCCGAGGGCGTAGGAGGGGAAATAGCCAAATAACCCCTCACTCCAATGAACATCTTGCAGACAACCCTCACCATCGTGGGCTGGGGTGATACCCATCAACTCCCGCAGGCGTCGATTCCATTGCGAGGGCAGCTCAGCCACCGGTAATCCGCCCTCCAGCAGGGCGATTTCCAGTTCATAGCGCAGCACGATATGCAGGCCATAGCTCACCTCATCGGCCTCCACCCGTATCAAGCTGGGCCTTACCGGGTTGAGATTGCGCCAAAAGCCCAGGGCGCCGCCCCAGGGATCACGGCCCAGGGCCTGGCGGAAGTGGGGATACCAGCGCTCGGCAAAAGCGGCGCTGCGGGCCAGGCGATTTTCATGAAACAAACTCTGGCTCTCATGCACGGCCATGGAGGTGGCCTCCCCCAGGGGCCAGGGGAACCAGTGTTCGCCGCTGCGGGGCAGGCCCTGCTCATAGCGGGAGTGACCCCATTCGTGGGCGGTGGCCAGGAAGGCGGAAAAGGGCTGCCCCGGCACCAGGCGAGTGGTGATCCGAAAGTCGCTGGGGCCCAATGTGGTGGAGAAGGGATGGGGGGAGAGGGAGCGGGCGCAGCGCTCGCGGTTGTACCCCCAGCCATCCAGCAGTTCGCTACAGAGTCGCTCCTGGCTCTCATCGGCCAGGTCCCAGACCTGGCTGGCCCCTGGGGGGATCGAGCTTGCCCGATCCAACAGCTGCGGCAGCCGCTGGCTGAGGGGAGCAAATAAAACCGCCAGCCTTTGCTTGCTGATATCCGGTTCAAAACGCTGGGCCAGGGTTT
>CANHSW010000130.1 GCA_947463165.1 Cyanobacteriota bacterium | reverse complement strand
TGTTGAGTTGTGGCACCGATACCCACGGTTTCTCGCTGCGTGGCCGCTAGGGTTTATACAAGCTTTCCCCTTCACTGCCGATGGGTCTGTTCGATCGCCTCTTTGCATCCGGCGGTGGTGCCGGCAGTTCCAAGCCTCCGGCCAAGCCAAAGGCGAAGCAGGAGGTGGAGACGGTCTTTCTTGAGCCCGATGCCGCCAGCAGCCTGGGCGACGTCAACTTCATGCGCCGCTCGAACACCATCCGCCGCACCTTCCCAGGTACCGCCGACAGCCCTGGCACCAAGGAACGGGTGCTTGAGGTGGCTTCCATGGAGGCCGAGCTGAAGCAAATTACCCCTGGCCTGGGCGGCAGCAGCACCAGCGAAGAGGAAATCAACCTCACCGGCGGTGTGCCCAAACCGGTGAAGAAAACCTTTGCCAAACCGATGTCCGCCGCTGCTCAGGAGAAGCTGCGCCGCGGTTCGTCAGATGCCGTCAACAATCCCGGTGGCCCCGCTGCCGCCAAGCTGGAACAGGAGCAGGTGGAGGCTGCCAAGCCTGTGCAGGCCACCTATATCCAACAGTCCACCGCCAAGCCCGGCTCCATTGATCCCTTCAAAAAAATGGTCAAGGAGCTGAACGGCTGAGCCTGGGTTCATCTCGCCGAAGCTGGCTATAGGCGGTCAGCTTCGGCTTCTATTTTCGCGATATATATTTGGCGCTTAATGTTTTACGTTGGTTGTTCTTCGCACTAGTTATTCTACGCTCTGGATTTTTGACCCTATCGGTGCGGCTATTTGCTGCTACCTCTGTTCAATTAATCCGTCACTGTTTACCACCAGCTCTCGCAACTTAGCCAGTTGCTCTGGGGCGGCCCCTTGCCAGAGGTCCCGGTGGTGAGCCTCCAGCAATCTTTCCGCCATATCCCTGAGGGCCCAGGGGTTGCAGCGCTCTAGAAATTCTCTTACTTGATCATTATTCAGCCACTGCTCGCAGATGCTGCCGTAGCTCCAGTCGGGAACACGGCCGGTGCTGGCGTCATAGGCAAACAGGTAATCCAGGCTGGCCGCCATCTCAAAGCCTCCCTTATAACCATGGCGCTGCATCCCCTCGATCCAGCGGGGATTGAGTACGCGGGAGCGCAATACTTTATCTAATTCCCGCTCCAGGCGATGGACCTTTGGCCGTTCTGGCCGCGAGTGATCCGCAAACCAGAGCGCTGGGGCCTTGCCCTGGAGCCGCTCGGCGGCGGCGCTCAATCCCCCTTGGAATTGGTAGTAGTCATCGGAATCGAGCAGGTCGTGTTCGCGGTTGTCCTGGTTGTGCAGGATTACCTGCACCTGCTGCAGGCGCTGCTCCAGGCCGGCACGATCGGCCTGGGCCTCAATCCCGAGGCCGGATGGATCGCCCGCCGCCAGGCCCGGGCTGTCGTAGCGCCAGCCGCTCCAATTGAGAAAAGCCTCCGCCAAATCGGCACGGCTTTCCCACTGGCCGCTATCGATCAACCCCTGCAGCCCGGCTCCATAGGCCCCGGGCGCCGAGCCATACACCCGCCCCCAGTGGCCCTCGCGGCGGGCGGTGGCGGCCAGCGGATTATCGGCCTCGCTCTCGTCTAGTTGGGCGACCAAATTGCAGGCCCGGTTAAACCAGCTCACCAGTTGGGGGAAGGCATCGCGGAACAGGCCAGATATGCGCAGGGTTACATCCACCCGGGGACGAGCCAAAAGCGATAGGGGAATCAGCTCGATATCCACCAGGCGCCGGCTCGGGCCATCCCACACCGGTCGCACCCCCATCAATGCCAGGGCCTGGGCGATGTCCTCGCCGCCGTTGCGCATCGTCGCCGTACCCCAGACACTCAGGGCCAGGTTTTGGAGGTGTTCCCCCTGCTCCTGCAGGTGCAGCTCCAGCAGCAGTTCGGCGCTGCGGCGGCCCAGATCCCAGGCCGCTTCCGTGGGCAGGCCCCGCAGATCGAGGCTGTAGAAGTTGCGGCCGGTGGGCAGCAGGTCGGGCCTGCCGCGGGTGGGGGCACCGGAGGGACCGGCGGCGATGCGCTGGCCCGCCACACCGTTCAAAAAGGCGGTGCTTTCGGCCTCCGCGCAGGCCAGCAGTCGCGGCAGCAGCTGCCGGCTGATGCGCTCCAGGGCCGCCTGACCCGCCGGGCCCGCTGGCCCCCAGGGGCTGACGGCCTTGCATTCGCCCGCGGTGGATTCGCCCATCGCCTCGGCATCCACCAGTGGTTGCAATAGCGCCAGGGCCCGCTGTTCCAATAGCTCAACCGCGTCCCCCACCAGCCGCAGCGGCCGCTCGCTATGGGCGGCCAGCAATTGTCGATCCAGGTGCTGGAGCGGGGCAGCATCGGCATCGGCCCAGGGATCCAGGCTGAGCCCCAGATCCTGGGCGATTGCCTGGGTAAATCCGGGTTGGCCCGCCTGGGGTGCCCGGGCCAGGCAGAGCAGCAATTCGGTGAGTCGTTCAGCTGCTGGTAACTGGCCGTAGGTGTGCAGTCCCAGCCGGATCTGAGCTTCTTTGAGTTCGCAGAGGTAGCCATCGGCTGCGTTTAGTTGCGCCTCCAGCTGCTCGCCCCTGGCCAGCGGTTCCGCCCCTTGCTCAGGGCCTGTTGCCTGGGGTAACTGCAGCGGCAATTCCAGCGGCAACTGCAGTTGCTGTAGGCGCTGCGCTAATTGCTGGCCCAGGCCGAGGCTGCGCTCACCGCCCAACTCTCTGGCCTGCCAATACTCGTCTAGCAGTGCTTCCAGCTGTTGCAGCTCCCCGTGTAGACCCGCCCTGCCTAGGGGCGGGGTGAGGTGATCGAGGATTACCGCTTGGGCGCGCCGCTTGGCCTGGCTGCCCTCCCCCGGGTCATTGACGATGAAGGGATAGAGATGGGGCAGCGGACCCAGGGCCCACTCGGGGAAGCAGGCATCCGAGAGGCCGAGGCCCTTGCCCGGCAGCCACTCCAGATTGCCGTGCTTACCCACATGCACCACCACTTGGGCGGCAAAGCTGCTGCGCAACCAGAGGTATTGGGCCAGGTAGGCGTGGGTGGGCGGCAGGTCGGGGCAGTGGTAGCTGAGGCTGGGGTCGCGGTCATAGCCCCGCTCTGGTTGCACCAGCACCACCACCTGGCCAAACCGGGCGCCCGCGATGGCAAAAGCTGGCTGGCCGGCGGCGTCTCGCTCCAGGGCTGCATCGGCCTCCGGTGGACCCCACACCTGCTCCAGCCGCGCTCGACCCGCCGCTGGCAGCTGGCGATACCAGTTTTGGTAACCAGCCAGGGGGAGATGGCTGAGGGGGGGGCGGTGGCCACTCTCCGGGTCGTTGGTGCGGCCGGCCAGCAGCAGGGCGATCAGGGCGGCGCCATCGGCCGGTAGCTGCTCGCCGGTGGCGTAGCCGGCCTGTTGCAGCCACCGCAGCATCAAGGCGGTGGAGGCCGGCGTATCCAGGCCCACGCCATTGGCGAGGCGGGCATTGCGGGTGGGGTAGTTGGCCAGCACCAGGGCCACCCGGCGCTCCGGCGCCGGCGTTTGGCGCAGTTCAATCCAGTTGGCGGCCAGCTGGGCGATCCAGCTGAGGCGTTCGCCATCGGCTCGGTAGCGCGGCAGGGCGGAAGCCAGCCTTGGGCTGGCGCCTTGGCTCTCCTTGAAGGCGCCGATGCGGGTGGTGATGCGGCCATCCAGTTCGGGCAGGGCCACCTGCAGCCCCAGCTCCGTGGGCCCCAGGCCGATGCTGCTGGCCTGCCAACTGGCCCTGCTGCGGCCGCAGCTGAGCACCTGAAACACCGGCACCCCCAGCCGCTCCCACAGGGGAGCGCCAAGGCCGGCCTCGGCGAACTGCACCGATGCGAAGGATGTGCAACACAACACGGCTTGCACCGCTTCTCGCTCCAGCAGGTCGGCGACACCCCGCTGCACCCCTGGCTCTCGCAGGCCACTTACCCAGATCGCCCGCGGTGCTAAACCCTGGCCGCGCAGGGCGGCGAGGGCGGCCTGCATCAACTCCAGATCTCCGGCCTGGAGCAGGGCCCGATAGACGATCAAGCCCACCCGCGGCCCCGCCTCCTGGCGCCAGTCATGGGGCAGGGGATCGGCCAGGGGCTCGGGCCGGGGGAGAGGTGGTTGGCGGCCCTCCAACAGGGCCCTCAAAACCAGCAGCAATTGGCGGATGTTGGCGGGCCCGCCAATGCGCAGGCAGGCGGCGAGGGCCATCGCCAGCTCGGGGTCCACCGTGCCCAGTTCCGCCAGCTCCCGATCGTCCTCAGCCGTGCCGGCTAGCACCAGCAGCTGCCTGCCGCCACCGCCGGCACCGGGCTGCTGGGCCCAGCGCCCCAGGGCCTCCAGGCCATAGCTCCAGTGGCCCCTGCCGCCCAGCAACCGCACCACCACCAGCTGGGCCTGGCGGCCGGTGCTGGCCAGGTAGTGGTCCACCACGGCCGGGTGGGCCAGTCCCGCCAGGTTGAGGGCCCGCAGCTCGCAGCCTAGTAATTCAGGCTGGCTGGCCAACAATTGATCGATCGCCAGCAGGTCGGTATCGGCGCTGCTCAGCAGCAGCACCGCTGCCGGTGGTTGCTCGATCAAGGCCTTGGCATCCGCCTCGTCGCCACCACCGGGGATTGTTGCCAGCCTGTGCATCTCCCCATCCTGCTGGTGCGGTGAGAAGATCGGAACCTGCCAGGCCTAACAGTTCGCACCGCCAGCCATGCACCAGTTCCTGCCCTACGCCTGGTTCGGCGGACGCTGCGTCCCCTTCGCGGAAGCGACCCTATCTGTGGCCACCCATGCCCTCCACTACGGCACCGGGGCATTTGGCGGCATGCGGGCCCTGCCCAACCCCAGCGATCCCGGTGAAATCCTGCTGTTTCGCGCCGACCGCCATGCGCGGCGGCTGAGCCAAAGCGCTCGGCTACTGCTCACCGAGCTCAGCGAGCAGACGATCCATGAGGCGATCCACGCCTTCCTGCAGGCAAATAAGCCCAGCTGCCCCGTTTACCTGCGACCTTTCGTTTATACAAGCGATCTGGGTATCGCCCCGAGACTGCATAATATTGAGACCGATTTCTTGATTTATGGTTTGGAATTGGGGGACTACCTCTCCCCCGAGGGGGTGAGCTGCCGGATTAGCTCCTGGGCGCGCCAGGAGGATCGTTCCCTGCCCCTGCGCGGCAAGATCAGCGGTGCCTACATCACCAGCTCCCTCGCCAAGACAGAAGCGGTGAAGAGCGGCTTCGATGAAGCTCTTTTGCTCAACAGCCGCGGCAAGGTGAGTGAGGCAAGCGGCATGAATCTGTTTATTGTCCGCGATGGAGTGCTGATCACCCCTGGAGTTGATCAGGATATTTTGGAGGGGATCACCCGGGCCAGTGTCATCGAACTCGCCCGCGCCATGGGAATCGAAGTGATCGAAAGGCCGGTGGACAAAAGTGAGTTATTTGTGGCCGATGAGGTATTTCTTAGCGGCACTGCCGCCAAGGTGACGCCGGTGCGCCGGGTGGAATCCACCGACCTTTCCGCCAGCCGGCCGGTGATGGAAAAAATCCGCGAGCGGCTCACGGCGATCACGGAAGGCCGAGATCCCGCCTATGAACACTGGGTGCAACGGGTTCGCCTCAATCCTTGAGCCCCAGCCAGGATTCACCAATGGCCAAATCCACCGTCCCTAGCTCCACTGCCGACAGCTCTGCTGTCACCGTTGAGGTCACAGCTTCACTGGGCGCTAGCCCATCAGCTGGCGCCAAAGATTTAGCGCTCGCCGAGCCTTCTGAGGGCAAAAATTCTTCTGCGGGCAAGAAGTCTTCAGGCGCTGCCAGCGATGACGGCCCTGGCCAGGTCAGCGCCTTTTTAGAGCGGTTGCATGGCCCGGATCGGCCGGTGTTGGTGTTTGACGGCGCCACCGGCACCTCGCTGCAACAGATGAACCTCACCGCAGAGGATTTCGGCGGTGCGGCCCTGGAAGGTTGCAATGAATATCTGGTTTTCACGCGACCGGATGCGGTGCAGGCCGTACATCGCCAGTTCCTTGAGGTGGGTTGCGATGTAATTGAAACCGATACATTTGGCGCCACTTCACTGGTGCTAGCGGAATACGATATTGCTGACCAGGCCTTTGCCATTAACCAGCGAGCCGCTGAATTGGCCCGGGAGGTGGCCGACGCCTACAGCACCCCAGAGAAGCCGCGCTTTGTGGCCGGTTCGATCGGACCCACCACCAAGTTACCCACCCTTGGGCATGTCGATTTTGACAGCATGCGGGCCTCCTTCCAGGAACAGGCCGAGGGTCTGCTGGCGGGAAATGTAGACCTTTTTATAGTTGAAACCTGTCAGGATGTATTGCAGATCAAGGCTGCTCTGCAGGGTATAGAGGCTGCCTTTGCAAAATGCGGTCAACGC
>CANHSW010000129.1 GCA_947463165.1 Cyanobacteriota bacterium | reverse complement strand
CCCCGGCACCCGCACCCGCGTTGCCAGTGATTTCTCTGAAGTCACCGGTCGCGATCGCGAGCGCACCCTGGTGGTGGCCAAGCATCGCCGCAAGGGCCGCAACAACCGCGGTGTGATCACCTGCCGTCATCGCGGCGGCGGCCACAAGCGCCTCTATCGCATCGTCGACTTCCGTCGCGACAAGCACGGTGTGGTGGCCCGGGTGGCCGCCATCCACTACGACCCCCATCGCAACGCCCGCCTGGCCTTGCTCTTCTATGCCGATGGCGAGAAGCGCTACATCCTGGCTCCCGCCGGGATAATCATTGGCCAAACCGTTGTATCCGGGCCCGGTTCGCCGATCGAAACCGGCAACGCCCTGCCCCTGTCGGCGATCCCGCTCGGCTCCAGCGTCCACAACGTGGAGCTCTACGCCGGCCGAGGTGGCCAAATGGTGCGCACCGCCGGCGCCAGCGCCCAGGTGATGGCCAAAGAAGGCGACTACGTCGCCCTGAAGCTGCCCTCCACCGAGGTGCGCCTGGTGCGCCGCGAGTGCTACGCCACCCTCGGCGAAGTGGGCAACTCCGAAGTGCGCAACACCAGCCTCGGCAAGGCTGGCCGCAAGCGCTGGCTGGGTCGTCGCCCGGAAGTGCGCGGTTCGGTGATGAACCCCTGCGATCACCCCCACGGTGGTGGTGAGGGTCGCGCTCCCATCGGCCGCTCCGGTCCGGTGACCCCCTGGGGCAAACCCGCCCTTGGCCTGAAAACCCGCAAGCGGAACAAGCCCAGCAATCGGTTCGTGCTTCGGAAACGTCGCCGCACCTCCAAACGGAGCCGTGGCGGACGCGATTCATGATGCCTGTACTCGCCTTGTTCTCCGCTTAAACCGCCATGGGACGTTCACTCAAAAAAGGGCCATTTGTTGCCGACAGCCTGCTTCGCAAGGTTGAGAAGCAAAATGCAGCCGACGATAAGTCCGTCATCAAGACCTGGTCACGGGCTTCCACAATCCTGCCGATGATGATCGGCCATACCATTGCCGTACATAACGGCAAGGCCCACGTGCCGGTGTATGTCACCGAGCAAATGGTGGGTCACAAACTCGGGGAGTTTGCTCCCACCCGCACTTTCCGGGGCCACATCAAGGATAAGAAAGGAGGCCGTTAAACCATGGCAAACACCTCTTCCAACGAGGCCCGTGCCTACGGGCGCTACATCCGCGGCTCCGCCTCCAAAGTGCGTCGCGTTCTCGATCAGATCCGGGGTCGCAGCTATCGCGATGCCCTGATCATGCTCGAGTTCATGCCCTACCGCTCCACCGGCCCGATCACCAAGGTGCTGCGTTCTGCGGTGGCTAACGCCGAGCACAACCTGGGTCTGGATCCCTCCACCCTGGTGATCTGCCAGGCCAGCGCCGACATGGGCCCCGCCCTGAAGCGCTTCCGGCCCCGCGCCCAGGGTCGCGCCTACGCGATCAAGAAACAGACCTGCCACATCAGCATTGCTGTGGCCCCTTCCGCCTGAACCCCGAGGACACCGACCGATGGGACACAAGATCCATCCAACCGGGCTGCGCCTGGGGATTACCCAGGAGCACCGGTCACGCTGGTACGCCCCCAGCAAGACCTACCCGACCCTGCTTAAAGAAGACGACCAGATTCGCAAGTTCGTCCACAAGAAATATGGCGCCGCTGGCATCAGCGACGTGTTGATCGCCCGCAAGGCCGACCAGCTGGAGATCGAACTGAAAACCGCCCGCCCCGGCGTGCTGGTGGGCCGCCAAGGCAGCGGCATTGAAGAGCTGCGCAGCGGCATTCAAAAAACCCTCGGCGATGCCCATCGCCAGGTGCGCATCAACGTGGTGGAGGTGGAGCGGGTCGACGCTGACGCCTTCCTGCTGGCCGAATACATCGGTCAACAACTGGAAAAGCGCGTCGCCTTCCGCCGCGTCATGCGCATGACCGTGCAGCGGGCCCAGCGGGCTGGGGTGCTGGGTCTCAAGATTCAGGTGAGCGGCCGTCTCAATGGCGCCGAAATCGCCCGTACCGAGTGGACCCGCGAAGGTCGCGTGCCCCTGCACACCCTGCGTGCCGACATCGACTACGCCACCAAATTGGCCAGCACCACCTATGGGGTTCTGGGCATCAAGGTGTGGGTATTCAAAGGTGAAATCCTGCCCGGGCAGAAGGAACAGCTACCCGTGGGTGCTGCTCCGAAGCGGCGGACCAGCCGGCGGCCCCAACAGTTCGAAGACCGCTCTAACGAAGAGTGAGCAGGAGGCCTAAACCATGCTGAGTCCCAATCGCGTCAAATTCCGCAAACAGCAGCGCGGCCGCATGCGCGGTGTTGCCACTCGTGGCAACACCATTGCCTTCGGCGATTTTGCCCTGCAGGCCCAGGAGTGCGGCTGGATCACCTCTCGTCAAATTGAGGCCAGCCGTCGTGCCATGTCCCGCTATGTGAAGCGGGGCGGCAAGATCTGGATTCGGATCTTCCCCGACAAACCGGTCACCATGCGTCCCGCCGAAACCCGCATGGGTTCCGGTAAGGGCAACCCGGAATTCTGGGTGGCGGTGATCAAGCCCGGTCGCATTCTGTTCGAGATGGGTGGTCCCGAGATCACCCCCGAAATCGCCCGCGAGGCGATGCGGCTCGCCCAGTACAAGCTGCCGATGAAGACCAAGTTCCTCACCCTGGCAGACCAAGTGGAAGCCGAAGCCCAGGCTTTGACCGATGCTTCGGCCTCGATCGATGCTTCGGCCCTGCCTGATCCCTCGGCTGCCGCCGAGCCCGTCACCGTGGAGTCCTGACCATGGCCCGTCCCGAAATCGCCGAGGTGCGCAAGCTCAGCGGTGACCAAATTCTCGAACAGATCGATGCCACCCGGCGCGAACTGTTCGATCTGCGCTTCCAGCGGGCCACCCGCCGCCTGGAACAACCGCACCGCTTTAAGCAGGCCCGCATCAAGCTGGCCCAGCTGCTCACGGTGCGTGGGGAGCAACAGAGCTCCTCCTCCGCCTCCTGATCCCAACCTCCATTCCCATGGCACTCAAGGAACGGGTCGGCACCGTCGTCAGCGACAAGATGGACAAAACGGTGGTGGTGGCGGTGGAAAACCGCTTCCCCCACTCCATCTATCAGAAGACGGTCAGCCGCACCACCCGCTACAAGGTTCACGACGAAACCAACAGCTGCAAGGTGGGCGACCGGGTTCGCATCACCGAAACTCGGCCCCTCAGTCGCACCAAGCGCTGGCAGGTGGCTGAAGTGATCGCCACCACCGGTGCCGCCAAGGCCACCGGCGCCAACTGAGGAGGACCTACCGATGATTCAACAGGAAACCTATCTCAACGTCGCCGACAACAGTGGCGCCAAGCGCATCCAGTGCATCCGGGTGCTGGGCACCAACCGTCGCTACGCCCACGTGGGCGATGTGATCGTGGCAGCCGTCAAGGACGCCATGCCCAACATGGGGGTGAAGAAGTCGGATGTGGTCAAGGCGGTGGTGGTGCGCACCAAGGCCACCCTGCGCCGGGATACGGGCAATTCGATCCGCTTCGATGACAACGCTGCGGTGATCCTGGGCAACGACAACAACCCCAAGGGCACCCGCGTCTTCGGTCCGGTCGCCCGGGAACTGCGGGAGCGCAACTTCACCAAGATTGTCTCCCTCGCTCCGGAGGTGATCTGAAATGGCCACCGCCACCCCCAAAGCCAAGACTGCGGTGCGCATCAAAATGCGCATCAAGAAAGGCGACACCGTTCAGGTGATCAGCGGTAAGGACAAGGGCAAAACCGGCGAAGTGCTGCGCACTCTGCCCTACCAAAACCGCGTTGTAGTTCAGGGCATCAACCTGCGCACTCGCCACGTCAAGCCCACCCAGGAGGGCGAAACCGGCCGGATTCTCACCGAGGAAGCCTCGCTGCATGCCTCGAATGTGATGATCTATTCCACCGCTAAGCAGGTGGCCAGCCGGGTCGAGATTGTGGTCGATAAGGACGGCACCAAGAAGCGCCGCCTCAAAAAGACCGGTGAAATTCTGGACTGATTACCAGGATTGATTGTCGGGCAAAACCTTACCGGTTCAGCCATTCAATCAGCCTATTTCTATATCAGCCTCTCAATCCCCCTGTCCGCCTTCTGACCCAGACCAGAAGCGCACTCCCCTCCCCCCGTCATGTCACTGAAACAGCGCTACAGGGAGACGATCCTGCCCAAGTTGCTCAAGGATCTGAACCTCTCCAACGTTCACGAAGCTCCCAAGGTGATCAAGGTCACCGTGAACCGGGGCCTCGGCGAAGCGGCGCAAAACGCCAAGGCTCTTGAAGCTTCGATTACGGAATTGGCCACGATCACCGGTCAAAAGGTGATGGTGACCCGTGCCAAAAAGGCCATTGCTGGCTTCAAGATCCGCCAGGGTATGCCGATTGGCGTTGCTGTCACCCTCCGGGGCGACCGCATGTATGCCTTCCTGGAGCGACTGATTCACCTCGCTCTTCCTCGCATTCGCGACTTCCGCGGCGTGAGCCCCAAGAGCTTCGACGGCCGGGGGAACTACACCCTGGGAATCCGCGAACAAATCATCTTCCCCGAGATCTCCTTCGACAAAATCGATGCTATCCGGGGTATGGACGTCACCATCGTGACCAGCGCCCGTAACGACGAAGAGGGCAGGGCCCTCCTCCGCGAGATGGGGATGCCGTTCCGCAGTAACTGAGCCCTCTTCCGGACACGACTATGGCCAATCACGATCCAATTTCCGACATGCTCACTCGCATCCGCAATGCGAGTGAAAAGCGCCACGAGACCACCAAGATTCCTGCATCCCGGCTGTGCCGCAGCATCGCCAACGTGCTGCAACAGGAAGGCTTCATCGCCGCCATCTCCGAGGAAGGTGCTGGCATTGAGCGTCAGCTAGTGCTGGAACTCAAGTACAGCGGCAAGCATCGCAACCCCACCATCCGCTCGGTGCAGCGGGTGAGCAAGCCCGGTTTGCGCATCTACAAAAACACCCGCCAGCTACCCAAGGTTTTGGGCGGTCTTGGGGTGGCCATCATCTCCACCTCCAAGGGTGTGATGAGCGACCGTGACGCCCGTAAACAGGGCGTTGGCGGCGAAGTGCTCTGCTACGTCTATTGATCCTGGGAGATCGATCCATGTCTCGTATTGGTAAAGCCCCGATTGAGGTGCCCGATAAGGTCAGCGTCAGCCTGAACGGGCTGCACGTCACCGTTAAAGGTCCCAAGGGCGAACTCAGCCGCACCCTGCCTGAGGGTGTGGCGATCAGCCAGGAGGGCAACACCCTGTTGGTGACGCCCTCCAGCAGCCACCGCCGCTCCAGGGAGCGCCACGGCCTCTGCCGCACCCTGGTGGCCAACATGGTGCAAGGGGTGAGCCAGGGCTACACCCTCAAGCTGGAGATCGTTGGCGTGGGCTATCGCGCCAATGTTCAAGGCAAGAAACTCGTATTGAGCGCTGGCTACAGCCATCCAGTGGAGATGGACCCCCCAGACGGCATCAGTTTTGCCGTGGAAGGCAACACCACCGTGCTTGTCTCCGGTGCCGACAAGGAGGTGGTGGGCAACGAAGCCGCCAAAGTGCGCGCCATTCGCCCGCCTGAGCCCTACAAAGGCAAGGGCATCAAATATGAGGGCGAGAAAATCCTGCGCAAGGCCGGCAAAACCGGTAAGACCGGCAAGAAATGAGGCCTGCCTGAGCGTCGTCATCCCGCCCTATCTCCATGTCTTTCATCCCCCGCAAACAGCAGGTTCAGAAGCGTCACCGCCGCCTGCGCCGCACCCTCAGTGGCACCGCCCTGCGCCCGCGTTTGGCCGTGTTCCGCTCCAACAACCACATCTACGTCCAGGTCATCGACGACGACGCCCAGAACACCCTCTGCTCGGCGTCCACCCTGGACAAGGATCTGCGCACCAGCCTCAACAACGGTTGCACTTGCGATGCTTCCATCGCCGTTGGTGAACTGGTCGCCAAGCGCGCCCTGGCCAAGGGCATCCAGCAGGTGGTCTTCGATCGCGGCGGCAACCTGTACCACGGTCGGGTGAAAGCCCTGGCCGACGCCGCCCGGGAAGCGGGCCTTCAGTTCTGATCCTGCTCTCCTCACCATGACCGAAACCAACGACCAGATCCACGCCGCCGACATCCCAGGCGCCGCCGACGTTCCCGCCGCCGAAGGCCAGCAGGAGCGCCGCGGTGGCCGCGGTGATGCCCGCGGTGGCGACCGGGGCGGCGACCGCCGCGGCGGTGGCCGGGGCCGCGAAAACCGCCGCGGCCAGGAGCGCGACTCCGAATGGCAGGAGCGGGTGGTACAGATCCGCCGCGTCTCCAAGACCGTCAAGGGCGGTAAGAAGATGAGCTTCCGGGCCATCGT
>CANHSW010000128.1 GCA_947463165.1 Cyanobacteriota bacterium | reverse complement strand
GAGCGGGTGGTGTTTGTTCCCGGTTACGGCCTTGCCGTAGCCCAGGCCCAGCACGCATTAAGGGAATTGACCAAGGTGCTGGAAACCAATGGCACGGAAGTTAGCTATGCGATCCATCCCGTGGCTGGCCGCATGCCCGGCCACATGAATGTGCTGTTGGCCGAGGCCGATGTGCCCTATGAACAGCTGATCGAGATGGACACGATCAATCCGGAATTTCCCCGCACCGATGTGGTGATCGTGCTGGGCGCCAACGATGTGGTTAACCCAGATGCCAAGAGCGACCCCAGCAGCCCGCTGTACGGCATGCCGGTGCTGGAGGTGGATCAAGCTCGTCAGGTGTTTGTGGTGAAGCGCAGCCTCGGCGCTGGCTATGCCGGCATCGCCAATGCCCTGTTCGAGCTGCCCCAGACGGCGATGGTGTTCGGCGATGCCAAGGCGGTGCTCAATTCGCTGCTATCCGAGTTGCGCGAATTGGGGGTGGGCCGCAAAGTGGCCGCCTGATCGCCCACCTGAACACCTTGCCCGCAGCGCCACTCCCCCCAGAGCCCCTAGACGAGGCAGTTGACCGGCCATTAGATCAGCCAATAAATCAGCTAATCGTAGAGAAGTTGCGCTCTGCCCAGCAGCTACTCAAGCTGCTGGGTATGCCCCGCTTTCGCCAGCGCCCCCCCTGGTGGGGCCCTGATCTGCAGACCCTGCGCGACACCCTGCGACCGGTGGCTCTGCCAGCTGAGCGGGGCCAAAAGATCGAATTTCCCCTGCCGGGGGGGGATCGGTTGCTGGGCCTGCTGGATAGACCGCTGGCGGGGATGCGGCCCCGGGCCCTGGTGGTGCTGCTGCATGGTCTGGGGGGATCCAGTGAGCGGGAGGGGCTGCGGCGCATGGCGCTCACCCTGCAGGCAGCGCAGCTGGCCGTGCTGCGGCTCAACCTGCGCGGTGCCGAGCCGGGTCGCCAGCTGGCGCCGGGTACCTACGCCGCCAACTGCAATGCCGACCTGCTGCCGGTGCTGGCCCAGGCAAGGCAATTGGCCAAACAGCTGGATGTGAGCGCTGCAGCCCTGCCGCTACTGGGGGTGGGCATCTCCCTGGGGGGCACGATGCTGCTGAACGCCTGCCTGGCGGGGGCTGAACTGGATGCCCTGGTGTGCACCAGCAGCCCCCTGGACCTAGCCGACTGTTCGGCCCAGATCGAACTGCCCCGCAACCGCATCTACCAGCGCTGGCTACTAAGGCGCCTGATCGCCCAGACCCTGGCCGATCCCTTTGGGATCAAGCCAGCTGAACGGCAGGCCCTTGGCGGCCCCCGCCCGCCCCGCACAATCCGGGCCTTCGACGCGGCGATCACGGCGCCGCGCTGGGGCTATGGGTCGGTGGAGCACTACTACGCCGCCGCCAGCCCCCTGGCCCAGCTGCGGGCCGGTGCCCAGCTTCCCCCCAGCCTGCTGCTGCATGCCCTGGACGATCCTTGGGTGCCGGTGGGCCCGGCCCTGTCCCTTGCGACTGCCCTGCCACCGGCTTCGTCCTCGGCCCAGAAACCCGACGGCGGATCGGCGGCGCCGACCACCGGCGGCCAGTCGAGCAGCCTGCAGCTGCTGATCACCTGCCACGGCGGCCACAACGGCTTCCACGGCCAGGGCGATGGCAAGTACGAAATCTACGCAGATGGCGCTGGCGGAGATAGCTACGCAGGTGGCGCTGGCGGAGATGGCAGGCCTCAGCAAAAAGCCACAGCCAAGCAGAGGCCGGGATGTTGGGGTGATCGGCTCACAGCTAGCTGGCTTCAACACCAGCTGGATTTGAATGGGTGAACTGGTGAATGTATAAAACATCGAAGCATTGAAGAATTAACGAGGTTGCCGCCTATCGATTGAAGACCTTGCGCCAGCTGGAAGAATCAATTTTCTTTGGGCTGAGATAGATTACTATCTATAATCGATTCTTGGTGCAAGTCTTGGAACTCCATAGGTAGGCCATAGGTAGGCCATAGGTAGAAAAAACACGCCAACGCAGGCTTTGTGAATTCGCGCATCCCGCCTGCATGTCTTGATGTTGGCTCACTCGGTATTGCTTGCTTCGCTGTTTCCGATTTCACGACAAGCATGGCGGCGAGATCTCGAAAAGTAGACATGCGTGATGCACGCGTGATACATGCATGAAATTTTACATCGGAGCGATCGACCTTTATGAAGCTCGAAAGAGGCTCAATCTTCCGGTGGAGCGCCCTCAGCTAGCTGTCTATTGCTCACTCTATTTTAACCTTCGGAGTGATCCGCTTTACTAAGCTCGAAAGAGGCTCAATCCTCCTGTTGGGCGCGATCAGTTGGTGATCTTTTGCTCACTTTTAAGATGTTATAGGGTGAGCCGTCGGGATTTCATTGCTCAAGCAGCGTCACCAGCGGAGCCACCCCCAGTTGTACCCATTCAGCGACCTGCAGCCCAGGCGGGTTCGGCTGTTCCGGTTCGAATTGTTTCAGCGCTTGGGCATCAGGCCCAAGCGGTAGTGGGGCCTGCCTGTAGCGCTGGCGAGGCATGGATGTCGTGGGTCGCTTCTGCTTCTGCTTCTGCTTCTGCTTGTAGCTACCAGCGGTCCCAGGCTGCTCGGTTTAGTTGGTGATGGGAAGCGTCGTTGATCACGGCTGATTGGAGAGCACCTTGGCCTATCTGGTGTGTGCCATGTACTGCTCTCGCCGCTCACGCCACCTCCAGCGCCCAGCCCACTCATCCAGCCCCCATCCAGGCTGCACCAACCCCGCTGCCCCCACCTCCCGGCCCCCATCCGGGCCGAGTCAAGCCACGATTCAGCCCCCATCCACGCTCGTCGCCCAGCCCCCGACCATCGCGGCTGCAGCCAGGCTCAGCCCGGCCCTGATTAAGCCCCCACCGGCCGCCGCTGCCGCCCATAGAACCAGGCGGCGCCGGCCGCAGCGGTGACCAGCCCGCCAGCGGCGGCCAGGCTGACCAGGGTTTGCAGCAGCAGTAGCAGGATGCCCAGGGCCGAAAAAGCTTGAATGCGGATCTTGGCCTTTATCAGCATGGTGAGCAGTAGCAGCACCGTGGCCTGTAGGGCCACGACCTTGGCCTGGCTGAACGGACTGAAGGGATTTAAAGGACTTAAGGGGCTAAGGGGGTTTAAGGGGCACAAGGCGAGCAGGGGCCACAGGGGTTTTGGCAGCATGGCGGTATGGCGGTTACCCAATACTGGCGCCCTCAAGCCGTGCTGATGCCCTGGCAGCCCAAAGCTGGCCATTTAGGGCCGCAATCGCACCAGCAGACCAGCTTTGGGCGTGGGGCTGGGGAACATCTGCAGGTCTAGGTTTTGGCCCGGCACCAGTTCAAGCCGCAGCCGCTGCAGCAAGCCCACGGCCAGCAGGCGAATTTCCAGTTCGGCGAGGGAGCGCCCCAGGCAGACCCGCTCTCCCGCCCCGAAGGGCAGCAAATTGGCCGGGCAACCGCCATCCAAATGGCGTTGGGGGCGAAACAAGTCGAGGTTGTGGGATTCGCTGCCATTGGCATAGCGGTTGGAAGCGGCCAGGGCCACCTGCACCACCCGCTCGGCCGGCACTAGCACTCCATCGAGCACTACCTCGGCAGTGGTGAGGCGAAAGAAGCCGCCCACCGGCGGCGTGTAACGCATCACCTCCTGCACCACCGCGTCCAGCCGGGGGGCTCGCGTGGGGTCGTAGGCGGCAGCGACCTGGTCTGCCGCCGGCGGCCAGGCCAATTGATCGAGTTCCTCCCCCAGCCAAGCCAGCAGCTGGGGCTGTTGCAGCAGCGCCAGCATCAGGCAACTCAGGGTGGAAGCGGTGGTCTCGTAGCCAGCAAATAGCAGCAACAGCAGCTGCTCCACCAGGTCTGCTTCGCTGAGCGGCAGGCCCGCCTCATCGAGACCGCCCGCCAATAAATCCAGCCCAGCCGCCGCCCAGGGTTCACCCCTGGCTGCGGCTTGCTGCGCCTCGACGAGCAGGGACTGGAGCTGTTGCAATAGGCGACCGCGGGCTGCCAGCGCCTGGGCAAAAGCAGTGCCTGGAATTGCCAGGGGCAGGGCAAACAAGCCCTTGCTCCAGATCTCAAAATCGAGGAATAAGGCCTCTAGGTTCTGGCCCCGCAAACCCAACACCACCGTGGCGATCACCTCAAAAGCGAAGCGCCGCAGACGCGGTGCCAGCGGTAGGCCCTGGGCCTGATTTAAGTATTTGGTCTGCGGGATGTTCTGGGTTTGCTGTATGCCCTTGGCTTGCGATAGTGGTAAACCTGGAGTGGCGAGTTCAGTGATCAGCTGCTCCACAAGCTGGATGATCTGGGGCCCATAGCGCTTCAGGGCTGGGGGCGAGAACAGCTGGCCCACCACCCGGCGCCGGGCCTGTGATCGGGGCCATTGCGGTTGGCCAGCGATTTGCTGCCCAGCAATTGCTTGAGACTGGCCGGCCACCAGCCCTGCACGGCGTCGCCCGCAGACAACAGATCAGCGATCGCCCGATCACCGCGGATAAACACAGTGCGTTGGCCGAATACAAGCGTCTCGAAGACATTGCCAAACCGCTCAAATCGCTGGCGGGCGAAATCTGGATCGCGGAAAAATGCCAGGCCCTCAATGATGCCGCTCCGGGCGGCGGTGCTGGTCAGGGGACGATAAATAATTATTGGAGCTGTCACGGTGGATCAGCAGATTATGGCTGGAGGGCCAGCAGCTGGGGTAACTCCTACTGGCAAGCAAGGCCCGCATGTCAAGGCCAGCCTGCAACTGCCTGCGTGCCACGGACCAGCCGGAGCAGGCCAGCTGGATCAGCTTCGATCTTTCAGCTGCAGCCTTTGCTAAGGAGCAACAGCGTTATTTTGTGAATCAACCTTTAATTGCATCTGAATCTGCTAGTTAAATCTAGTGATACCAATTGCGTTTAACCTTGATGATTGCAACTAGACTTGGTAATCGCATCTCAACCCGCCAATCGCGTCTAAACCTGATTATTGTATTTGATCCTGGCAATTATGCCTTAGCCTTCGCTGTCTACGCCACGCACAATCCGAGACAACTCGCTGCGCTCGTCGCTGCTGATGCGATGGGGAACGCCGGAGATGATCCGCTCAAAGTTAGAGAAGGAATTCTTGATTTCTGGACCATTGCCGGTGATCACGAACTCGCGAATACCCTTATCGTGCCAAGAGCCGCGCATCTTGAACACATTGAGCGCCCGGGCCATCTCGCCGCGAATTTCCACGTACTGCAGCATTAGAATTGTATCGGTAATCGTAGAAATGTGCGAGTCGGTGATCGAGTGGCTACCCATAAATTCTTCGGATGTATTTGTGAAGAAGCCGGCGATTTCTTCTTGCTTCGCGTAGCCAGTAACGCCAATCACGAATTGGCGGAAAGCATTGTGGCTGACGCCACGGGCCAGGGCGCTGAGGGAATCAATCGCCATACGCGAAGGCTTGAATTGGCTGATTTCCGTCTTGATAATTTGTAGGTGATCCTCCAGGCCAGTTGACTCGGGATAGGCGCAGATAATTTTTAGTAGCCCGTCCTGTTCCATCTGCTCGAAATCTATACCCCAGCTGGTGGCATTGCGCAGCAGCTGAGACCGCGATTCCTCATAGGCAAACAGGATCGCCCGCTCCTTGCTGCGGCAGGCATCCTCCACAAACTTACTCACCAATAGGGTCTTACCAGTACCGGTGGCGCCGGTGGCCAAAATGATCGAATCTTTGAAAAAGCCACCGCCGCACATCTCGTCCAGCTTCGGCACACCCGAGCTAATGCGCACGTTAGAGCTGCGTTGGGTGAGCCGCATGGCACCCAGGGGAAATACATTTATGCCATGGCTACCCATGGTGAACGGAAATTCCCCTTTCATGTGGGTGGTGCCGCGCAATTTGAGAATCTCGACGGTGCGACGGCGGCGCTCTCCCTCCAGCACATTACGCAGGATAACCACATTATCCGATACAAATTCTTCCACGCCATAACGGGCAATCGGGCCATATTCGTCGATGCGCTCGGTGGTCATCACCGTGGTAACACCAATCTCCTTCAGCCGGGCGATCAGGCGAAAAATTTCCCGTCGCAATACTGAAATCGCATCGTATTGCTGAAAGACTGCCGTGATTGAGTCAATTGCCACCCGCTTTGCTTTGTATTTGCGGATGGCGTAGTGAATACGCTCAATCAAGCCAGACAAATCAAAGCTGCCGGCCACATCTTGCCCGCCCGGATCTGGCGATGCATCCAGCAAGAATAACTTATCTCTGTCTACCATATCTTGCAAATTCCAGCCAAAACTGGCGGCATTGCGCAGGATATCCGTAGGGGATTCTTCGAAGGTTACAAAGATGCCTGGCTCATTGTATTGTCGAACGCCATTGTGCAGGAAATTTAACGAGAATACGGTCTTGCCGGTGCCGG